>DATMXW010000103.1:0-32414 GCA_035561295.1 Methanospirillum sp.
TTCGGGAGTATTTTATCCATTAAGGATAAAAATTAAATGAAAAGCCAAAAAAATTATCCTCATTCATTAAAATAATGGGTGAATATGGGCAGGGTTCGCAAAGTGAGGTAAACTGACATGTATGGAATTATTATCCACACATGGGTTCCCCACGTATCAGTAGGTTATCAATGAATGTACTGGGTAGGGAGCCAAAGCGGGGGTTATTTATACAATGAACCTGCCGACTTCAGTCTCAAGCCGTTGGGCCACCCCGTGAACCTCGGTCATCTGCTGGCTGATCTGATCGATAGCTGCTGATGCCTCCTCACTTGCAGCAGCAGCTGATACTGCCTCCTTTGCAGTCCCTGACACCATACCATTGACTTCATTAACCGAGGCTGCTATCTGCTCTACGACTGCTGCCTGCTGTTCGGCAGTTTTCGAGAGGAGATCTATCTCATAACCAATCGTTTCAAACGAGGATATAATTCGGGTAAACACCTCGATCATCTCACGAAGCCCGGCTTCTCCCCCACGGACTGAAGAGGCATTCAAGTCCATCATCTCTGATGCGGCAAAAGCCTTTTTCTGAAGATTTGAGAGCATATCAGTGATGTTTTCTGCTGATTTGCGAGAATCAAGAGCAAGAGACTTGACCTCGCTGGCAACAACAGCAAATCCACGTCCGGCATCGCCAGCCCGTGCAGCTTCTATCGCCGCATTCAGAGCGAGAAGATTAGTCTGCCGGGCAATATCAGAGATCACCCCGGATATCTTCCCAATCTGTTTCATCTCACCCGTGATCTCATGGAACAGAGAGACTACATCAGCAGTCGAACTGGTAATCTCCTGCATCCCCTGCTCAGCGGTCCGGGAGATAACCAGTCCCTGTTCTGAGAGATGGTTGGTATCACGGGAAAGCCGGTTTACTTCAACCGCCTGGGCAGCAACTTCAGACACATTCACCGCCAGATCATTGACTGCTTCCATGATCTGGTTAATACCGTCCCCTCCCCGCTCGGCATTCACACTGACATTCTGGGCGATTTCTGCGAGAATTGCTGCCCCATGGGAGAGATCCCTGATACTGGAATCTGCATGTGCGGTGGTAGTATTCAGGCTGGAGACCTGATCAGTAATCAGACCCATCGCATCAGAGACATGAATCCCGACCTTGTCCAGAGCATCCCTGAGGGAAATCCAGTCACCACAAAGGTTCAGAGCAGGATCCATCCGGTTCGTAAAATTATACCCGGCATAGCCTGCAGAGACCCGCATCGTCTCTTCGACCGGAATGATGACGCAGTCAAGGTTCTGGTTCATCCCCTGGACGATCCTGCTAAAGTCCCCTTTATGAGGCGTGGGATCAGCCCTGACCTCCAGATGCCCTGCAGTTCCGGCGGCAACCAGCATATCCACATCCCTTATAAGAGCCCGGATATTATCCCGCATACCGGTCAGCGGCCCATAGATCTGATCTTTTTCTGAGGCTCGCTGGATATCAGCGGTCATATCACCCTCTGCTATCCGGTTCACATAGGTGATAAGTCCGGAGAGCCAGTCATGCACCCCGTTTATCGCATCCCTGATCTTTGCATGGTCACCGATACACTCGATATCAACCCGCTCACTCAGGTCACCTTTGCGGATCTTCTGGAGAACCCGGTTCCCATGCCTGATGGGATTGAGGATAGCATCAAGCATCTGATTTATTCCGGTGATCGTCTCAGCATAGGCACCCTCAAAGAGTTCAGGTCTGCCCCGTTCGGCAAGATTGCCGTTCTTTGCTGCATCAGTCATCCGGACAATCTCAGTCTGAAGCAGAGAGATGACATCAGCAACTCCGTTTACTGCTGTCCGGATCCGTTCATGCTCACCCTGATAGAGAGAATCTATCCTGGCATGCACATCACCCCGGGATATCCTGACAAGAACCTTGCTCATATCCCTGAAGGGATGCAGAATATCATCGAGCATACTATTGATGCCCATCATCAGGGTGAGGAGATCCCCATGGTACCCCTCGGTCTTTACCCTGGCCCTGAGGTTGCCCGATTTAGCAGCATCTGCAAGGGTGAGGATCTCCCGGATCGCTGATGATTCAGCTGAGTTATCCACGATGGTCATGAATGAACATGGGCCATGAGATGGATCCGCCTGTCTGATGGTGACCTTTGCATCAAACTCTGTCCCATCAGTTCTTTTGAGAACCCACTCGAACCTGATATTCTTCCCCGGTGCGACCCGGCTTAGCAGGGGTTTGAGATAGGTATCAGATCTTCCTCCATCTGCCTGCTCTGGGGGCGAGAGTGAAAGAATTGTCTTCCCGATGAGATCCGCTGCTCCGGAGGCATGAAATATTCTTACAGCGGCACCGTTCGGGCAGGAGACGGTATCACCCCTGAGTACAAGAACCGGCACCGGGATATCATTGAGAACCTCCCGGATGAGCGGGTTTGTGTCTATCTCTTCAGGCAGCATATCAGGGTTTGGATACAGATTCATCGCGTTTTTCACCAGGTACACAGCAGATCAAAGGCAACAGAATCTGCCAGCATTATTGGGTACACATAGACATCAGATGACATAGGCTTTGCTACAGATCCAGATTACTATGGAGGACCAGCAGGCAACAAAACCCTGTCGCTACCCAACCGGTGAAAACTGATCTTTTCCAACGCCACAGACCGGACAAACCCAGTCATCAGGAAGATCTTCAAAGGCAGTTCCTGGATCGATACCATTATCGGGGTCACCTTCTTCAGGTTCATACACATACCCGCAGGGCAGACATTCATAACTATCCATGTATATCTCCTATCTCCGACTGTGAGACAGTCAGGTGTATGGTATCTTCAGATCCCATCAGGTATAAAGGTCACTGAGAGATACCATTAGACCGTATACCTGACGAGAGCAGGTAAAAAATGATTGGATTCCGGGATAATTAGGGTTCGGAGAACAGTACCTAGGGAAGCCGAATCAACATTCCCCGGGCAAGAATTCCCTGAACTGCTGTTCTGCAATTCCGGCCTCTTTCTCTTTTCCCAGATCCAGATATACCGGGATAAGAAGCGGATAGACATTCTGAGGATGGAGAAATGGTTTTAGCATCTTCTCACCCAGAGCTATGACTCGCTTTGGATACCCCAGCTTCAGGAGGAGGGAGGCTAAAACCCTCTACCTGGGTTATTACGTATCCCATCTGATTCTGCCCGGTCAAGATGGGCAAGCCCTCCTTTCAGATCCCCTTTGGCGATCTGATCTATGCCTGATATCAACCAGGTAAGCTCAGGTAACCCACTCTCAGCCAGCTCCTGCTTCATCGCCACAAGATTGGTGAGCATATCATGGGCGAGTGCAATGGAAACCAGTTCTCTCACCAGAGGGTACCAATTTCCACCTTTAATTTCTTCAATACTATATTCGAACGCTTCATGTCCTTTGACTCTTCACTCTGTGGCATGACGTTAAGAATCGGGAGCTCCTTTTCTGTTAGATCCAGGCATTACTTTATCCCTTTGACTGATTCTGATCCCGAAGATCTCTTCCCTCCCATCAAGACCGATTCGAGATTATAGAAAGAAGGGGTAAATCCTGGACTGTCTGGGTGGAGAGCATACAAGAGTTCCTCTGAAATCACTCCCGAGAGAACATCAGTCAGAAAATCTGACATGTCTGCAATGATATCATCGGCCCCACCAGGAATAGCACGGAGCCTGATGAGCACCGAATCGACCGGTTCAACCGGGTGATGGAACCACCAAATTAGGTCCATCAGGATCTGAACCTGTGCCCGGTACCGCTGGATATCACAAGCATCTCCCTGGCAGCCTGTGGATATGTGATCATCTCATCAACGGCTGACTTCTATCAGACTGATACGATGTATCCAGGTATACCTCGGAACTTGAATCGGGCATAATTTAATCATTTTTTCGGAATATCGATGATTTATGCGTAAATTTGAAGACGTGTCAGACATATGTCATCTTTTTGGGATCAGAGATGAAACAAAAATTATCAGGCGAGAAATATATGGGAATTTGCTCAATAGATATAAGGTTTTTGTATATATCCTGAATAATAAAGAGAGACGATTCAGGGATCCGGTAACCGTAAGTCAGACAGAACAAATGACAGGAGAGTTTAAATTAAATATAACTACTCAAAAATTATCGTTAAAAAGAGAAAATAAGAGGATTTCAGGGTGATCCGGATCCCATCATCGGGATGTCAGGATCCCGGTTAAGAGTCAGGTACAGATCTACCGTCTCACCAGCTCCAGGGTACCGGGTCAGCTTCTCATCGTCAGGAAGATAATCAGGTGCAACCGCGGTGACCGTTTTATACGGACTTGCGGTGGTGAATACCGGAACAGATAACACATGTCCGGAGATCACTCCTTTCACCTCACCATCAAAGGATACGGTTGCCCCTTCAACATTACAATAGACATCAAACCATCCCTGATCACCACCAACCGGACGGATGATCGGGGTAGGGAATGGAGTAGGGACCGGCTCAATATTCACATAGATATCAACCGTATTTCCTTTACCCGGAATTGCTGGAAGGGAACGGGTCACCGACTCATGATAGGATCCAGAATCATAGGTTACCGTATAGGATTGATACGGGGTACCGGTATTGTAGATGGGCACTGATAGTTCTCCATCAGTGATCGTTCCCTTCACCTCATTATCAAGAGAGACCTCAGCACCATCAGCATGACAATGGAAGACATACCATCCCTGGTCTCCGCCGATCATCGGAGATTGGAGTTCAGGTTCCACAGCAAAGGTGCCTGGTGCCATTAAGAGCACCAGAACTGCCACCATGATGGCACTGAATACTGTTCTATTGAGGATACTCATAGAGATCATAAGATTCATTATCTGATGAGTATTTATGGCTACTGATATGCTGAAACCACGGTGCATTAGTGGGTGTGGCGATTTCACAATATTTCATCATTATCGGATACAACCCAACTCCGAGACTGTAGCACGGAATCTGTGTGCACAAAAATTTGTGGAATCTCACCATTTTTCTGAAGGAATTGCGACGTACAAAGCAAAAGCGTACCCAGAGGCGGTTCTTTTATTTCTCGATGAAGGTCAGAAAGAGAGCGAGAACCACAAGGCATGAAACGCTCTTGGTGTCTCGTACTCTCCCCTCCGGGAGTATGAGACGGCTCATACTGCATCTGGGACATTTTTATTGTTAGATCACGGAAATACTACCTATGAAAAGAATGAAAGCGACGGGAGAAGACAAAAGATACACAGGCAGAGGTAAATATACCATTTTTTCCTCATGAGAACCAGATACAGGAGTATGAGATCACCGGATTTTCAGGAATAATCGAATTTTTCAAAGGAAGAAACCTTCAGAATCAGGCCAGGGAGCCGGTAAGAGGGTATCAGCATACCAGATTTGAATCAGAGCTTTTCGGAAGTTTTTATAAATCAGCAATTCTATCTTTTACCGAGCACTTATCTGAATTTTCGCAAGATGCAAAGGGTGGAATGCACGAGGAGTTGTGTACTATAAGGACGATTACAACATTAACGCCAGAGAGCGTTCAACACGGCCTCTTGATTATGATCCTTCACATAGTACCTACCAGAGAACCTTGGACAAAATAGAATAGAGAATCACTGAGACGAAAGCCCATGAACACCTAACTTCCCGACCCATGTTTACAGAACATAGTCAGGTTCTATCAGACCCCGCTCAGGCGAATACCCGGTATTACTGCAAATACTCGTCTGATTTTTTTATTATCAGCGGGACTCCTGCATTGTATCTTGTATATAGCGATATATCAACAGACCCTCGACGGGAAGAAGAGACCCGGGGTATCCCAGATATTCCTCTCTACACATCTCTGCTCTATACCACACAACATACGCTCATTGATGGTTTTTTCACACTGAAACGCTCTACATCCACACCCGATCATTCGACAACCAATCGTTCACCGTCACTCCATTACTATGAGTTAGTTCTGACCCCCGAATTTCATTCAGTGAAATCAGTTGATTTCTCCGGAAAAGGAATACAAGAAAGAGATAGATCTCACAATATGAATCCGGATTTATTTGATATGGGAAACCCTGGTTCCCTTTCAAATCCAAAAAATTTGCCAGCAGGGGTAATTTCAGGGGATATACCGGGGAGATCCCTTCACCACCTAACATATATGGCACCTATCTGGGAATGAGGTGACAACCGGAGATATCGGCACAAACCCCAATTCCGACCGTGGCCCTTATGATAACCGGACCAGCACCTGTATATGAATCTAACAGTACAGGAGATAGGGAATTCGGATCTGAATCGCCCTCTGATGAACCGGCACAGAATAGACAGATAGAACACCTGCGAACCGCCGTAAACGCAACATACGGACCTCAAAATGCTGAGCTGCCCCATATTATGGACAGTGTCATATCCCATAGCAATGATCTGGGTGAGGGTGCTCAATGGTGAAAAGATTCCAGGTAAACACAGTATGGAGTAATCAGGAATACCGATGACGAATCAAACAGAAGATGAATATCTACACTATATCAATTTCTTATCCCATACCATCGAAGACCTTACCAATTTTCCGTCAGACCGGGACATGTATGCATACATTGCTGCATCAGTGGCAGAAATTACTCCTCACGGGTCCATCATCCTCGTAAACTCTTTAGATACAAATAACAAGAGGGTAACCCTTCGTGCCTGTGAAGGGCTTGATTCAGATATTGATCAGATTGAGAAGATTCTGGGACGCCCTCTTATGGGTATCACGTTTCTAGTTTCTGATCCAGCCATGCTCCTGTTTTGCACGGATGAATGTGAGGAGATATTTGGAGGAGTAAAAACACTGACCTTTGGTGCACTTCCAGATGAGGTATGCAACACAATCGGGGCTATGCCATTTTTTGGAAGAGTGTTTGGTATCGGGATATGCTGGAAAGGATCTCTTCATGGCTCTGTTATCATTATCCTTCCACCAGGGTGTGACCTGAACAGTTCACGAGTAATTTCAATTTTTGTCAGACAGGTAGCCGGATCTCTCGAGCGAGTTAAGGCAGAAGAGGCAGCCCGCCGGGAACGGGACCGCCTTAATCTTATTACCGAGACCAGCCCGGTTGGTATTGTATATGTAGATAACCAGGGGATGATTACCTTTGCAAACCGCCATGCAGAGGAAATTCTGGGCATTTCTAAAGATATGATAACGTACCGTACCTACCATGCACCTGAATGGAAGATCACCACTGAAGATGGGAATTTTTTTCCTGAATCTGAATTGCCCTTTGAAATGATCAGGGTAAGTGGAAAACCTGCCAGAAATGTAGTTCATGCAATTGAATGGCCGGATGGACGTCGCCGGATCCTTTCAATAAATGCGGCGCCCATTCATGATGAGGAGGGAAATTTTGAAGGGATGGTGGCCACGGTTGATGATATCACTGAACGTCGTCGAATTGATAAGGCTCTCGAGGAGGAATTAGGGCTTTTTGTTCGCGGCCCTACAATTTTATTTACCTGGTCTCATGATCAGGGATGGCCAATACTATATGTCTCCCCAAATATCAAAGACATTTTCGGCTATCTTCCTGAGTACTTACGAGCAGAAAAAGTCAGATATGCCGGGTTGATACATCCTGACGATCTCACCCGGGTGAAACAGGAAGTCGAAGAGCATTGCCAGAACGGGACAGAATATTTTGGCCAGGAATACCGTATCGCTCATGCAGACGGGAGCTATCGCTGGATATATGATTTCAAGGTCATTGAACGGAATAAAAAAGGGGAGGTCACGCATTATAACGGATATGTGCTTGATATCACCAACCGTAAAAGGGTAGAGGAAGCTCTTGCCAGTAGTGAGGCATCAATAAAGGCCCTGATGAATGCAACCTCTGAATCTGCCCTGCTTACCGATGTACATGGCATTATTCTCGCGGCAAACACGGTTGTAGCAGAACGACTGCGGCATACACCGGATGAGATTATCGGCAGGGAAGCATACTCCTTCATTCCCCCTGAACTTGCAGCATCACGACGCCTATGGACCGAAAAGGCCATTAAGACCGGAGAACCGGTAATTTTTGAGGATGTCCGTTTCGGCAGGATAATTGAAAATAATGTGTACCCGGTCAAGGATGAGAAGGGGGAGGTATTCAGATGTGCAATATTTGGCAGGGATGTCACTGAGGAAAAAAATATTCTCACTGCTCTGAAAGAGAGTGAAAAACGATACCGGGACCTGTTTGAAAATAACAAGGCGGTGATGCTCCTTATTGACCCCGAGAGCACCCGGATTATTGATGCCAACCGGGCAGCCAGTGATTATTATGGATATTCTCTGCAAGAACTGACTCATCTCAGTATCTCTGATATCAACATCGCAGATCACAATCTGATTCAGAAAAAGATCACCCAGGCAGAGGAGCAGAACGGTACCTTCTTCCAGTTCCTCCATCGGAAAAAGAGTGGGGAAATCCGGGATGTTGAGGTATTCAATGCTCCCGTGCTGATTGATGGAAAGAGACACCTGCACTCAATAATTCAGGATGTCACCGACCGAAAACGGATCGAAAAAGCCCTCCTTGAGAGTGAGAACAAATATCGGGAGCTCATCCAGAATGCAAGCAGTATCATCGTCAAGTTTGATAAAGATGCCAATGTTCTCTTCTTTAACGAATATGCACAGGAATTTTTCGGGTACACCGAGGATGAGATTCTCGGGAAGAATATCATCGGGACTATCGTAGAAAAAGTTGACAGTTCGGGAAGAGATCTTGAGCAGATGATTCAGGATCTGATCGGTCATCCGGATCAATTCACCCATAACGAGAATGAGAATATCACCAAAGACGGGCGAAGGGTCTGGGTATCCTGGAGAAACAAGCCAATCTATCAGGATGGGACATTTACCGGGTTGTTCTCGGTTGGGACCGATATCACCCAGCGAAAGAAGGCAGAAGAAGCACTCCTTGAGCGTGAGCAGTTCCTGGCAAATGTTTTCACCAGTATTCAGGATGGTATCAGTATTCTTGACAACAATTTGAGAATTGTCAGGGTAAATGCCACAATGGAACAGTGGTATGCCCATCAGGGTTCTCTTCCTGGTAGATTTTGCTATGAAGTGTATCATGGATCGGCAACGCGATGCAATCCCTGCCCATCTCATCGGACTCTCACCACCGGGCTGACAGCCAGTGAGATTCTTCCAAAACGTGGACCGGATAATTCCATAACCGGGTGGCTTGAGGTCTATAGTTATCCGCTTGTTGAGATGAAAAGCGGAGAGATGGCCGGGGTGATTGAGTATGTTCGTGATATATCTGACCGCCGGATTGCAGAGGATGCACTTAAGCAGGCTAATTTAAAACTTAACCTGCTATCCAGCATTACCCGGCATGATGTGCTTAATCTGATTACTGCCCTTCGGGGATACCAGGACTTCTCTGAAGATCTTATCCAGAGTGGGAAACTCAGGGAGTATTTTAATAAACAGATTCAGGTTACCGAGGCGATTCAGTCGCAGATCGAATTCACGAAAGATTACCAGGACCTAGGGATCAGATCTCCGATCTGGCAGGATGTTGCACGGTGCATTTATCAAGTTCAAAGAAAACTCATACTTGAGGGTATCACCGTTCTGGTCGAGATCCCAGATATTATTGTACTTGCGGATCCTCTCTTTGAAAAGGTCTTCTATACGCTTATGGAGAATAGTCAGCGGCATGGAGAGAGGGTCACCTCAATCCGATGGTCTCTTCTCCGAACGGCGGAATCATTCCGGATAATCTACGAAGACGATGGTAACGGCGTGCTTGATGTGGATAAAGAACGGATTTTTGTCAGAGGAATAGGAAAGCATACCGGACTTGGATTGTTTTTAGCCAGAGAGATCCTTGCCATTACCAGGATGGAGATCAAGGAGAATGGTCAGTATGGAAAAGGCGTCCGGTTTGAGATTCTGGTTCCCCCAGGAGCATACCGCAATTCGGTGGAATAATCCCTCTGATCATACGCACACCAGGTACTCAGTAAGGAGAGAGAAAGACCCTTGTCACCCCTATGCTCTTTCAGATTTCCCTGTTCTGATTCACACGCCCATTTATTAGAGTGGTTATAAAACGGCAATGAACAGAGACGATGAAGAATAGAATAGGTTCAAGAGGATCAGATGAGAGTATATAATAATTCAATTGGTGATGAGGTGTGATTAGGATCCTTTTTGTTGACGATGAGCAGATCCTGCTTGATTTTGGAGCAGAATTCTTTGGAAGGGATCCAGAGTTTATCATCGATACAACCACTTCACCCGCAAAAGCCCTCACCCTCCTGAACACAACATTGTATGATGTAATAGTGTCTGATTACCTGATGCCTGAGATGGATGGGGTCAGATTCCTCAAACAGGTTCGGGAGAGAAATCGGACCATCCCATTCATCTTCTTCACCGGCAGGGGAAACGAAGGGGTGATCCTGGATGCACTGAATAACGGTGCTAATTTCTTTCTCACCAAAGACCCAGAGCCAGTCCAGAAACTTATCGAACTCTCACAGGCGATAAAACTCGTTGCCAACCAGTACCGGATAGAAAAAAAGCGGAGTGAGAGTGAGGCAAAATTCAGAGGAATTATTGAGAACAGCAATGCAGGAGTCGTGTATACGGATCTGGATGGAAAGTTCCTCTTTTCCAATCAGTCGTTTCTGGATCTCGTCGGATATTCCCTGGATGAATTAAAAAATCTATCAATTCAGGATATCATGTACCCGGGTGAGGGGGTACAGGAGGCCCGGTACAGGCAGGATATACTTAACCGGGAGCGAAACGGGTACCGGATAGAAAAACGATATCTATCCAAAGAGAATCGTCCGATCTGGGTTGATGTTTCAGTATCAGTTATTCGCGATATGGAGGGCACTCCGGTTCATTTTGCCGGAGTTATCGTCGATATTTCCAAACAGAAGCGGATGGAGAAGCAGATCATTGAGAGTGAGCAACAACTCCAGGCACTGATCACCTTCTCGCCGATTGGAATCTCGATGGTCAGAAAAGGGCAGATCCAATATGTAAATCAGGCGATGCTCCGGATGTTTGGATTTAGCTCAGGGATTGAACTGATCCAGACCCCGGTTATTAACCGGGTTGCAGATAATTGCCGGGATGAGGTGCTTGTATTTAACTGGAAGAGGGCAATTGGGGAGTCATCTTATCAATCGATAGAGACACTTGGCCTGCGCAAGGACGGCACCACATTTTATATGCTGATCACCACGGCTTCAGTAGAAGTTGAGGGTTCACTTACGACAATCGCTTTTTTCCAGGATATCAGCAGGCGAAAAGAGGCAGAAGCAGCTCTTCACAAAAGCGAGAATCATTACCGCCTGCTTGCTGAGAATATGATCGATGTAATCTGGATATTAGATCCGGAAACCGGGTTTTTCAAATATGTCAGCCCGTCTGTTAAGCAGCTTCGTGGATATACTGCAGAAGAGGTGCTCGCCAGACCGGCATCAGAAGCACTCACAGAAGAGTCGTTATTCTTTGTCCAAGATAACATGCGCCGCAGGGTTGAGAAGTTTCTGTCAGGTAATGAAGTGCCTCCCTTTTATCGCGAAGAGGTTGAACAACCCTGCAAAGATGGTTCAAGAATCTGGACTGAAGTTATCACCAATTATTATCTGAACGAAGAGACCGGAAAAGTCGCAATACGTGGGGTTACCAGAGACATATCCACGCGTAAAGAGGCTGAACGGAAAATTCGTCAATCCGAATCCGCCCTTCGGACAGTGCTTGACAGTATCAGCGATGCAGTATTTATCCATGACACCACCGGGCAGATTTTAGATTATAACGCCCAGATGCTCCATATGTTCCAGATATCTGATCCAGCCCTGGCAAAACAGATGAGTTTTGCCCATGATTACTCTGCTCCTGATAATCCGGGAGGATATCTGCCAAAGGTCTGGTGGGAGGTCATGAGTGGGAGTAACCAGTTTTTCGAATGGAGATCCCGCAGACCAGGAGATGGATCGATCTTTGACACTGATATCTATATGACCCGGATCGATCTGCCCCAGGGTCCGGCCATTCTCACTTCAGTCCATGATAATACAGAGCGCAAGCGGGCACAACATGCCCTGGAACAGGTGAATCAGAAACTCAACCTCCTCTCATCAATTACCCGGCATGACATTCTGAACAGCCTGACCGCAATGCTTGGCTATCTGGGGTTTGTGAAAGAGATCGGAACAGAAGGCACGTTGACTTCGCTTATTGAGAAGATCGATATGCTTGCACGAACCATCAAGAATCAGATAGATTTTACTCGTGATTATCAGGATATGGGTGCCTCGATTGCCGAGTGGCAGGAACCTGCACGAGTATTCAATAAGGTAATACACCTTCGTAAAGGGGGCAATATCGCATTCGAGATTGATCTCTCCGGACTTTCGATATACGCTGATCCAATGCTGGAGAAGGTGATCTATAACCTGATTGACAACGCCACCAGGCATGGGGAGCGGGTCACGACAATGCGGAGCTCCTGGTATGAGGAGAATGGCACGGTGATTTGGGTTGTTGAAGACAACGGGGTAGGAGTTCCTGAAGATATGAAGGAGCGGATATTCAAGCGTGGGGTTGGAAAGAACACCGGTCTTGGATTATTTCTTGTCAGGGAGATCCTCTCCATCACCAAGATAACTATCAGGGAAGTCGGCACTGAGGGGACGGGAGCACGGTTCGAGATCATAGTCCCCAGGGAGGCGTTTCGACATGAGGGAGTTCCGGTACAAAAAGAGAGTATGCAGAACGTGCCAAGGAGGGAGACCCCGCCGCCGATAGAGATCGATCTTCCTGGTCTGGTGTATCAGCATTTGGAACAGTTGATGCCCGAGGTGATGACCCGGTACACCCCGGGTCAGAAGAACCAGTGCCTTCAGGATATCAGATCCCACCTCGACCATCTTGATGGGGCAGTATGGGCAGAGTCCACAGGATTATTTGTTGAATATTGTACATGGGTCAGGACTCTCTTCCAGGGAATCGGAATTCCGAATAATTGCCTCCGGGTTAGTCTGCAGGCAATAAAGGCTGCGATGATTGAAGCAGATAAACCATTGCAGATCCCCTATCTGGATAAGGCACTTCGTTCTCTTCAGAATGTTGTCGCTGATCAGCCATCCTGTATCAGAACAGATAATCCCCATCACGAACGTGCGGAATTTTTTTTACGAGCCATTCTGACCAAAAACATAGGTGAGGCTCTTTCAATCGTTCAGGATGAGGTACAGGCAGGCTCTTCACTGCAATCCGTATATCTTCATGTATTCCAGCCAGTATTATATGAGATCGGACGACTCTGGCATACAAACCAGATATCAGTGGGCGATGAGCATTACTGCACCGCAGCGATACAACAGATAATGGCCCAGTTTTATCTCCATGTGCACACAACCCCGAAAACCGGAAAGGAGATGATTGCCCTTTGTGTATCTGGGGAATTGCATGAAGTAGGGATGCGAATTGTTGCAGACTTTTTTGAGATGGCGGGTTGGAATTCGATCTATCTGGGTGCAAATGTTCCCTTCGCCAGTGTGCTCACTATTCTTCGTGAAGAAAAACATCCGTTGCTCGCAATCTCCTGTACGATGACCTATCATCTTAAACGGGTTGCTGAACTGATACAGTTGATCCGGGCAGATGAGAAGACCAGAGAGACAAAGATTATTGTCGGGGGATATCCCTTTTTAATTGATGACCAGGTGTGGAAACGGGTAGGTGCTGATGCCTGTGCCCGGGATGCAGAAGAGGCTGTCGCGATAGGAGAGCGGCTGCTGAAGTGAGAAGAGAGAACGGGGGTTACCGCTTTCCCTTTCCTCCCTTAGGCTGCATCGAGACCTGCAGACTGGAGACCGATGGAGCCAGCGTTTCAGGTGAGACTGAGAAAGAAGTATCAAACCCGTCAAATCCTTCCTGCTGGAGAGAAAGCGTATGAGTCCCTGATGAGATCTCATTGAGGGTCAGGGGGGCAGTTCCCTGCAGAGCTCCATCAAGATAGACTGATGCCCCCTCCGGATGCGACATGATCTCCATCATTCCAGAATTGGGGCCGTCATTTGAAAGGGAACCAGACAGGTCACCGGGTGGAGTTGGGATCGTTTGGGGAAGTGATGTCGGCCGGGTTGAGGGGACCGGACCAGGGCGGGTCCGGTCAGGCTTTGGTACCGAAGGAAGGGGAGGAGTGGGTGTTGGCACCGGAGTAACCTGCGGGGGGTTCACGATCACAACAGCTCCGGCTGCGGCAGTCCCGGTCAGAGATATCGAAGAAGAACCAGACTCCAGGGTCGCGGTTGGTGCTGGTGTGGGAGATATCAGCGGCTGAGGGGACGTTGCCTGAACAAGGGAGATATACACCTCATAGGGTGCCAGTTTTCTAACCGTGACTGAGGCAGTATAGGGGTCATACCCGGGTTTGGTCAGGTGTATCTCATGGATACCTGCCTGGACCGAAGGGAGTGTTATTGGTGTCTTCCCCTGCGAAACACCATCAAAGAGGATGTCGGCTCCGGCAGGACTCGAGTTTACCAGCACGGTTGCAGCGATTACCGGTTCGCTCAGCAGGAATATGGAGAGGAGGAGGAGGAACAGGATGATTCTCATTGTAATCTATATCAGAAGTAACGAGATAAATACATCATCTATAGGCCCCCTCTCCTCCACGCCCGATATCCGAATATCTCAAAGCGTATCAGGGTGATATGATAGGAGATACTGGAGGTTTCGGCCCCCCGATCTGGTACTATGATCATTCTGCACGCCCTCTACAACCCTCAGGATCCACCATCTCTCATCCTGTTTGGTGAAACCTGCATTCCATCTGATTCAGCTGGAACTCCTGTGCACCACCAGGATGAACCACAAAAGCATCCGTTTGCAACAGACGCCACCATCCTCACTGAGCTCGCAGTCCAATTCATCAAAGATCCAATCAGGGCAGAGAGCAGACTGCTCCTTGAACTCCCAACTACGTGCGGAATTCTATCAGGATCCCCTCAGCGATCGACAGCCCTGAATCTGACTTCAAACCCTCCTGACGCGGTAAGATTTTTTGAGGTTCCCGGGATCATTAGCCAGATAGATCTCCTCCTTCTACTCCCGAAAGATTCAGATAACCGGAATCAGGAATTTATCCCTGGCGGGACCCTCACCTTCTGGACCCGGGTCGCTGAACTTGCAGCAGAGATGGTTGCACGAGGGAGGTACCTCCCGACCACCGGGCCTTACCGGATGGGGGGGACCTGCACCCTCTGGCGGCCGGTTCCCTCATCAGGGGATCGAAGGAGGATACAACAGCTCGCAAGGGCCATGCCTCAGCTACAGGCCAGGTTTCTGCAGTACGGAACCGGGCCTAAAGGAGAGACCAGGCGGGAGCCTGCGATCATGCTTCTCCTGCAGACGATGATCGCCCGTATTATTCGCAGAGCAATGCGTGTTCATCCCGGGGTTGAGATATTCTCCCTCTCATCCATCGAACAGCTCAGATATACCGAAGAGATCTGCGGACTCTACTATCTGCGTGGATATGACCGGAAGGAGATCCCGGTACGGGAACCAAACCTGACCATCGGGTGGAAGAACAAGTTTAACGCCTGGGCCAACCTTTCAGAAGCCCAGATAGCAGATGATACCTCCTGGAACCTCTGTCTGCATATCATCGAGCAGGAACGAACACCAGACGACGAGGAACAGGAAGAGAGACCCTGGGTGATACCATTCTCGATCAGACCGGCAGATGACCCTGAGTTTCCAATTCCGGTCTCCCTCATTATTGAAGGGAACACTATTCCGGCGATCACCCTGCCAGGTTCTGCCGAACTACAAGCCACGATCAATTCTGCAGCAGAAACGATACGGGTCTGCTCTCCTGACCTGAAGCGAACGACGCTGCCCGGAGGTGAGCTGGTCTTTGAGATACCTGAACAGGATCTGATCCGGTTTCTCACTGATGATGTCCCGAAGATCAGAGCTAGTGGCATTGAAGTGATCACCCCCCCCTGGTGGGGGGTGCAGGCAGAACCGGCAGAACTGCGGCTTTCAGTCAGGGAGATGCCAGGGACCGAGACATCCCCGGTTGTCGGCCTGCAGACACTCCTGAACTTTGATTACCGGGTGGCTGTCGGGAACGATCTTGTGGATCCTGATGAGTTTCGGAGAATGGTTGAACAGAAGACCTCAACCATCAAAATCGGCAAACGGTGGGTCACTCTTGATACAGACCAACTGAACCAGATCGTCAGTCGTGCTGAAAAACGGTATAAGAATCAGTCCCTGACGATTGCTGACTTTTTACGACTGTATGCACGGTCCGAGAATCCAAATGAAGTTATCAGAGTTCAGGCAGGGGATGACTGGACTGAGAACCTGGTCTCGTTCATCAGGGACGGATGGCATCCTGAGCCCGCACCGGTCCCGGCATCCTTCTGCGGAACACTCAGGCCGTATCAGCAGATTGGACTCTCGTTCCTGGTGACCTGCAGATCGATAGGATTCGGAGCATGTCTTGCTGATGATATGGGGCTTGGCAAGACGCCCCAGACGATAGCATACCTGCTTGCCGGAAAAGACCTTGGCACCATATCAGGACCCTCTCTTCTCATATGTCCAACCTCCATCATCGGGAACTGGGAGCGGGAACTGAGCAGATTTTCACCAGGACTTACCTTTTATGTCCATCATGGAGCCGGGAGGCTCAAAGACGACTGGTTTTTGGATGCTATTCAGACCTGTGATCTGGTCATCACCTCGTACCCCCTCATTCACCGGGATATCGAACTCCTTGAGCGGATCTTCTGGTCGGTCATCATTCTCGATGAAGTACAGAATATTAAAAATCCCCAGACAAAACAGTTCCAGGCAGTCAGAATACTCCCCTCCCGGCATCGGATAGCCCTGACCGGTACCCCGGTTGAGAACCACCTCAGTGAACTGTGGGCCATTATGGAGGTACTCAATCCCGGGTATCTGGGATCCCTGACCCTGTTTCAGAAGACCTACGGGAATGCCATCGAGCGGGGAGGGGCAGATGAGAAGGCCGAGGAGCTCCGCAGAATGATTCGGCCATTCCTCCTGAGAAGGGTCAAGACCGACACCGCAGTCATCAGTGATCTCCCGGAGAAGATGGAGATGAAGGTGTACTGCACCCTGACCCACGAACAGGCAGCCCTCTACCAGGCCACCCTCAATAACCTTGCCCTGGATCTGAAGAGTGTATCAGGTATTGCCAGACGCGGAAAGGTGCTTGGAGCACTCACCCGGCTCAAACTGATCTGTGACCATCCGTCTCTGGTCACAAAATCCCATACTTGTGAGACCGGGCGGTCCGGGAAGGTTACCCGGCTGATTGAGATGCTTGAAGAGGTTGTAGAGGAGGGGGATGCAGCAGTTATCTTCTCCCAGTATGCAACCTTCGCCCAGGTTCTCGCAGAACAGATCAGATCAGAACTGGGAAGAGAGGTATTGCTCCTGATTGGAGCAACGCCCCGATTAAAACGCGAAGAGATGATTGCCAGATTTATGACCCCGAACGGACCCCCGATATTTGTCATCTCGCTTCGGGCAGGGGGAACAGGTCTGAACCTGATGCGGGCCACCCATGTATTTCATATCGACCGGTGGTGGAACCCGGCGGTTGAGGATCAGGCAACAGATCGGACCTACCGAATCGGGCAGACCAGGGCGGTTCAGGTCCATCTGATGATAGCAGCCGGGACGCTTGAGGAACAGATTGATGAGATGATCCAGCGAAAGCGCACTGTTGCTGATCAGGTTATTACCGCTGGAGAGAGCTGGCTGACTGAACTGCCAACCGGTGAACTGATGGATGTACTGCGACTTCGTGAACAGGTATTTGGAGATGAACCCTGATGCAGGGAAGAGGAGTGAGAGAGGAAAAGAAGACTGAGAAGACCCGCCAGCAACTACTTGGAGAGGAGTGGTGGACGGCAGAATTTCTCAGTCGGCTCGATGTAGGACATAATCCGACCCAGCTCGCAAAAGGGCGCCGGTTTGCAGAGCAAGGCCAGGTGGCCGTGACCAGCCTGTTCTCCGGAGGAGTGCACAGCTTGGTTCTTGATAAGAACGGAGGGCCACACAGAGCATCGCTCTGGATGACCAATCTTGAACGGGGATGGAGAACTGTGATCACCATCCTGGCTGAAAATCTCCCACTCTGGGCAGAGTTGAGGGAGGGTAATTTCAGTAGCAGACTCAACGAACTCCTGATAGCAGCTGGTGTAGATCTCATCCCGGAATCGATGACAGACCTTGACTACCGATGCGACTGTGAGACAGATACTCACATCTGTAGTCATATCATTGCAACCTACATCGCTCTTGGGAAATATATCAACGATGATCCCTTCGTCCTCTTTCTGCTCAGAGGAAAGAGCAAAGAGGATCTTCTGAAAGCAGTTGAAGCATACACCCCGGGAGGACACGATAACGATGAGGAGCTGGGGACAAAGGATGAAGAAGAAGATCTTCCCGTTGACCCGGCAACCTATTATGATCCCGGACCAGAACTGGAAGAGGTCAGAATCAGGCAGAAGATTCATCAGGGGAAGGAAAAAGAGATCATTGAACGACTCGGACCTTCACCATTCAAAATAGGTCAGATAAATCTGGCAGATGCAATCGGGGAGATGTATCCAAAAGCAGCACGGCTGGTTACAAGTACATTCCTGAAAACGGATAAGAGATCCGATGAACCTGAAGAGAAGAATCAGAACTGATGCCGATGGATGGTACAGCCATCACATGGGTTTCCAGCCTGATACCCCACTGAATATATTCCCTAGACCATCTTCCTCACAGAAGGGAGCCAATACTGGCTGGCGCCAGCGTCGATTATCACCTTAATGGCACGGAGTCAAGCTCTTTTGCCATTATCCGGTTCAGGCTTATGGCCGGGGGGGGAGATACTATCGTCACTATCGATTCCATAGTACCGGCTCAGATACCGCAGAACATGCTCAGACTCGTTCCATCTCCGATCGATATGCGTAATCATCTCATCGATCCTCCTGACCTGCTGCTTAATCGGTTCAGATATCCGCTCATTGTGGAGAGAGGCCAGCCCCATTATCACAGTCAGTGGATTTCTAACCCCGTCGTTCAGGACCGCAAGTTCGTTAAGATTCCTTTTGATCTGTGAGAGTGCGATATCCCGCTCCTGCTCATGGGTCTTGCGTTCTGAGATATCCCGTATGATTCCTTCATACCGGGGATTTTTGAGATCAGGGCCTTCAATGATCCTAACGGTAGAGGAGACCCAGACAGAGGAGCCATCCTTACGCCGTCCCAGAAACTCAAAGTCATGGACAAATCCGTCGCGGCGGAGCATACTGACATAGAAATCATGCTGGAGTGGATCAGCCCAGAACGCCAATACATCTTTCCCTATCATCTCATCAGGAGCATACCCAAAGAGGGTATAGATGGACGGACTTGAGAGGGTGAGCAGCCCGTTCTCATTAACCCGGTAAAAGAGATCGCGAATATTCTCAAAGATATCACGGATCTCGTTCTCTGCCACCAGAAGATCTTCATAGGAACGAATCAGTTCAAGATTCTTTCTCCGAAGGCTAGCTTCCATCTCTTTTTGAGAGGTGATGTCAGTAGACATCAGACCGGTTGCATACATTTCGCCAGATTCATTGAAGATAGGAAACCGGGTCGTGATGTACTTGCGGACCCCCTTTGTTGTCCGTGCAGACTCTTCAATGGTTATGGGTCTGCCGGAAATCCGGACTTCATTATCAGATCGAGTGATGAGTTCTGCATCAAGAGGTGAGAAGATATCCTGATCCCGGCTACCATACAGGTCTCCTTCCCAGATACCAAAGAGTCGGTTAAACTCCCGGTTTGCAAGAATATATCGGCCTGAGAGATCCTTGATGGTGATCAGGGCCTGACTGTTATCCAGGAGGGCTCGAAAGAGGTTATGACCAGCCCTCATATCGTCGCTGGTGAGCAGATGATCAGGGCAACCTATCTTCCTGACGACCTCAATGGCACCGGCCAGAGTTCCGTCATCATTGTGGAGCAGACGTGCCTGTTCATGGATACGAACTGAATTACCCCTGATTCGGGCATTTACAGCAGCTGAGATCACATTGTCCTCTGACAAGGGTAGGGAGTAGTATGGTGAAAGCGTATCAGGATCTGCAAAAAAAGAGTCAAGGAGCACCGGTCTTGCAACCCCGAATATCGGGATCGCGTAGGCATACCCCTCTTTCCCAATCATCTCTTCAGCGAGAACCCCGGTCAGATCCTCCATGCCGACATTCCAGAGAATAATAACCCCGGAAGTATTTCTGGCAAAACAAGGATCAGGGAGCTGATTGAGGATGTCAGCAGCACTGATGGATGGGGAGATCAGGGGGGAATATATCACAACGTAAGTAATTATTCTGATTGTTATGGGTTAAATACGATCATCTACGGACCAGAGTTGCACAGCAGAATTTCAGGCCATCGGTCCCAGGCACAACGAAGGTCGGTGTCCATGCCAACTATCGCCTATTTTTACCCCCTGCACCAATAAGATATCTATATGGAGGAGAAGCCCACCGTTCTGGTTGTTGATGATGACAAAGATATCCGGGAGTTTCTCTGTTTAGCCATTGAGGAGATGGGGTATACTGCCAAAGCAGCTCCTGATGGTGAGACAGCGCTTGAGATCCTGCAGTCGGACGCCGGTATCGATCTCATCCTTCTCGATGTCATCATGCCCGGGATCACCGGTTTTGATGTCCTCAGAGCGATCAGGAAGGAATCACGCCATAATGAGATCAAGATCATCATGGTGACCGCGATGCAACAGATCTCGGACAAAGAACTGGCGTTCATGATCGGCGCGAATGACTACCTTGAAAAGCCATTCGAATCCCGTGAACTGGTAGCCAGAGTCAGAACTCATGTGAATCTGAAAAGGGCAACCCAGCGTGTCATAATCCAGAAACAGATCCAGGACACTATCCTCTCAACGGTCCCGGGAATCGTCTACCTGAAAGACCGGAACGGACGATATATTCATGGAAACGAGCAATTTGCGGACCTGCTCGGCATCCAGGTTGCAGACATCCGAGGAAAGTCTGATGAAGAACTCTTCTCAGCCGATATCGCTACAGGGCGATGTAAGACCGATGAGATCATCCTGGACTTCAAGGTGCCTACGCTGGAGTATGAGGAGGATATGATCACCAAAGATGGCGATATCAGGTACTACTTTACCAAAAAGAGGCCGGTGAAAGATCAGGCAGGCAATATCTGTGGCCTGGTCGGGGTCTCGGTTGATATCACCGAGCAGGTCATCATGAAGGAGGCCTATTATGAGAAGGAGGCCCTGCTCTCTGCAGTTGTTGAAAATCTACCCTGTGAACTCTGGGTAACCGGACCGGATAATTCTTTTATTCTCCAGAATCAGGCTCATTTTAACCGATGGGGGAATATCATCGGCAAGAAGCTTGATGATCTGCCGATTCAGAGCGATCTTATCACAGAGTGGAGGACCAAAATTTCTGCAGCTCTTGAGGGGAAACATTTTCGCGATGAGTACACCCGCAAGGTGTCTGACCAGACACACTGGTATCTCAAGACCCTCTCACCGGTGCAGACTGAGCTGGGAATAGTCGGTGCGCTGGGAGTAAAACTCGATATCACTTCCCTGAAGAGGCCAACAGAGGGAGGGGAGGATACTACCCTAGCGATTTCCACCATCCTCAACCTGATTTCTGATCCGGTCCTCGTGGTCAGTGAGGGATTCCAGATCATCTTCAGAAATAGCACCGCAGCGGCGATTCAGGGCTGTGTAGAGGGGACACGTATCTTCTCCTCCGAAGAAGAAGTATCCCGGTTCGATTCCAGTGGATACATCACGCTCTCTGATCATACAGTACGATATGAGAATCTCGGAACTATCATGTGGCAGGGAAATCTGGCCTGTGTTCTACTGTTGAGGGAGCAGAACAATGGGAGGTGATATCTATGGTTGGGATACTCATCATTGATGATACAGTATTTATGCGAACGATCCTCAGCACCCTGGTGACTGAAGGAGGTCATGAGGTGGTCGCAGAGGCAGAGGATGGATATCTGGGAATATCTGAGTTCATAAATACCAAACCGGATCTGGTTCTCCTCGACATCCTGATGCCCAAGATGGACGGTATCATGACCCTGAAGTCACTCATGAGTTATGATCCTGAGGCCCTTGTTATCATGGTCAGCGCTATCAACTCAACGAAGATGATCAAACTGGCATTCAGTTGCGGGGCGAAAGGGTACGTGATGAAACCCTTCCAGAAACACCAGCTGCTTGCCGAGATAGCAAAGGCTACGGCAGGAATAGTGCCAAAGGTCAGACCAGATCCTCACACCGACCAATAGAGTCCATCGGCTCATAAAAAGACCGCGCTGAACTGCCTAGATACCCAATTCGGTCAGCGATTTCACCGGATACACATGATAGGCAGTCCAGAGCCCGATGCTTGAATCAGATGATAAACCTCGAGACCGGGTGGCGGTATTTGGGAAGTGGTGCATCAGCCCGGTACCCGACCGGAGTGAGTATCACTGGTTTGAGATGGTCTGGCAGTTCGAGGAGCTGTGCAATGGCTACCGGGTCAAATCCTCCCATGGGACAGGAGTCAAACCCAAGAGAGACTGCTGAAAGCCAGGCATAACTCGCTGCGATCATAGTATTTCTCACTGCAAACTCTTCTGAAACCCCTGCAGGCAGCGAACTGAACCAGTTCCGCACAAACCCGATAAATCCGGCAACGGTATCTGCAGGTATCCCGGATCTGAACATACCGGTCTCGAGCTCATTGATACACGCGGTGGTATCAAGATCGGCACAGAAGATGAGCAGATGAGAACAACTGAGAATCTGTTCCTGATCATACGCAATCGGCTTAATCATGGCTTTTATCTTTGGATCAACCACGATCTTCACTCTCCAGGTCTGCAGATTGAGTGCAGACGGAGCATATCTGACCAGTTCGAGAAGCTCGGTGATCTGCTCCTCACTAAGCCTGTTCTCATCAAACTTCTTACAGGCATAGCGGGTGTGAATACAGCCCCTGAGATCCATATCCTCCTATTGGTGTCCGAGATGATGAGTCTGATCCCTGGATGAGGAACAGATCTAGTCAGCAGAACTGTATATCGTACCGAGGCAGTCACGGGTTTTCGGACACAGACAGGATACGCAAAATCAGACGGACGAGTTATCAATATATATGATATTAACATCAATTTTGTTTAGTAGCAAAGGTATTATTATGCATATTATGGAAGGTTTTCTCCCCCCGGTCTGGTGCCTTATCTGGTACCTGGTTGCTCTCCCATTTGTACTATATGGGGTATATCAGATCCGCCATATGATCCAGGAAAATCGGGAATACCTCCCTCTGCTTGGGATCGCCGGGGCCTTTATCTTCATTCTCTCTGCCCTGAAGATGCCCTCGGTGACGGGAAGCTGTTCACATCCGACCGGAACCGGTTTTTCGGCCATTTGCTTTGGTCCTGCAGTAACAGCAGTATTGGGAGCGATCGTTCTGCTCTTTCAGGCGCTGCTGCTGGCCCATGGAGGACTCTCAACACTCGGGGCTAATATCGTTTCTATGGGGATCGCAGGCCCTCTGGTCGGATACGGCCTGTACCGGGTGTTGAAAGAGACCCGGCTTCATATTCTCATCATGGTATTTTTGGTTGCATTCATCTCCGATATGGTGACATATATTATCACTTCCCTTGAACTCGCACTCGCATATCCGGCTGAGACCGGCGGATTTCTCACTTCATTCGTATCCTTCCTCTCGATCTTCGCCATAACCCAGGTACCCTTAGCGATTGTTGAAGGGTGTATTATCGCCCTTGTCTTCAAGTATGTCATTCTATTAAAGCCCGGCATACTGGAGTCACTTCAGGTCTTTTCCCGTGCACAGATGGAGGTTTTGAGATGAATCGGAATCTGATGCCTGAGATTGTGACTGCCTCTGTAATCATACTCTTCATCATAATCTTTGCCTATGTATCAGGACAGGGGCATGAGTTTAGCGGTGCTGATGATCTGGCTTCAGGCAAGGTCTCAGAACTGACCGGTATGCCGGAAGAGTCATTCACCCCGCTTATCCCCCAGTGGCAACCCCCGTCAGGAGAGATTGAATCACTGCTCTTTGCTCTACAGGGAACGATCGGCGGTCTAATTCTGGGCCTGGTTCTCGGGTTCTGGTACGCTCAGAGCAGGCAGAAGATCTGCTGATACGAATCGGTGAACCACAATCCCACTTTTTTTCTGAGGAACGGTAATATTCCCGAAAGATATCAGGCCAGGCCATACATTTTCGGCTTTTTATCCAGTTCAGTATTTCTTTTGATCACGATTTTTCAGATATGACCAATTAGTAACACATAAATAACAATATTCACACAAAAGTATAGTGATACTATGCACATACCAGATGCTTTCATCCCACTCTGGCAGAGCGGGATCTATTGGATTATCGCACTCATCTTCCTCGGTCTATCAGTGAAATGGGCACAGAAAGAGATGGGTGAGGATCGGATCCCTATCGTCGCGGTTCTTGCTGCCGGAGTATTTGCCATCCAGGGATTCAATCTCCCGGTTGCAATGGGAACGAGTGGGCATCTGGTTGGGGGGGCCCTCGTAGCCATCATCCTCGGGTCTCCTTTTGCCGCAGTCTTCATACTCACTCTTGTCCTGATCGTGCAGGCACTCCTCTTTGGAGATGGTGGAATCACCGTCCTTGGGGCCAACATCCTCAATATGGGTGTCATTGGAGGATTTGTAGGGTACTACTCATATCACAGCCTCATTACGCTCATAAAAAATCCATACCTATCTGCAGGTGTGGCAGCATGGCTTGCCTGCCTGATCTCAGCCCTGGCATGTGCAGTTGAGATGGCGATAGCCGGTACCTTCCCTCTTATGCCCGGTCTTATGGCAATGGGATTGTACCACGCCGTAATCGGAGTAATAGAAGGGATCATTACCGCAGTCATCATCTACCTGCTTGCTTCATCCAGATCTGACCTGATAGATCCCTCTTCCCAGGTGGTGTCAGCATGAAAAATATTGACAATAAGACGTTTATTATCATCGGGGTTGCCATAGCCATTATAATAGGGGCTCTGGCTGTTTTTTTTGCATCAAGTGATCCGGATGGGCTTGAGAGCACAGCCCTGATGGTACAGGGCGAAAAGACTCTTACCGGCCCGTCTCCGGCAGAAGGGGATCCTGAAGCAATCGGCACCGGGGTATCTGTTTACTCCTCTCCCTTCCCTGATTACTCACTCGGTGAACAGATGGGACCCATCGGAGGAATAATCGCTACGATCCTCGGTATCCTGGTGACTCTCGCGGTTGTTATCGGAGCAACCCGGGTTATTGCGATGAGAAAAGCATAAACAAAACTGTTCATTGGTTGTAAGCCGGATGAACATAGGTCAAGCGGGGAATTTACCCGCATCAATACTTTCGAGCAGATCACCCAAATTAGGTGTCCGTTCTGTGGCAACGTTGCTTTTGTCTTCTCATCTGTCAGGCTGTGATCCCCTGCTATGTCAGATGAAATTTGACCCGGACCCACTCCACTCATTCCTGGCACGAATGATGCTGAGCGGGTGACCCAAATACCTAAGACCTCCTACCGCAGCATGGCCCCTGAGGACCTGGCAGTCATGTCATTCTGATTATCCAGGACCGGTGCACCGGCGGCGGTGGTTCGTTTCTTTTTCTCCATGGACATGCATCCTCTTCTCCGTGAGAATGCAATCCCCCGATCAGTTCCTGAATCAGCGGTGACTATAGGTCACCAATGTATGAAAATTCGAGATATGAGGTGGAATATGCAGATAGATCCCGTTTTGACGAATAATGTCGCGTTCTCAGCGCTGATGGATCATCCGGGGACTGGGATGCAACATAATGCCAGATTAGTATTACTGAAAGCGGATAAATATTAAAAAATTATTACAGAAGGCTTTAATTTGTATGATAGGTAATATTGATCTCTGCACAGAGTTAAATCAGGAGTAGTTCTCCGCGGCAGATTATCAGAGAACAGTCAGGAAAAATTATGAAGCATATCATTCTTGCATGTATCCTCATGCTTATGGTCCCGGGGGCAGTTCTTGCAGCTGATCCAGTATATCAGGTAAAGATCTCGAGTGATGGAGCATACTATAACGGGGAATATGGCATCGTGGGGACTCAATCGATCTCAGCAAGTGGGGATTATACCCAACTCCTTGATGTGGAAGGAGCAGTCCCCGGAGACACCATTCAAGTTTCATTCAGCAAGGAAGGGGATTCTGTTGAGGGAGATGATGGGAGCTCCTGGATGGAACCAAATTATGATTCTCTTGAAGTGGCAGTCTTGAAAGATGGAAAAATTATCAAATCAAAGAGTTCTGACGGGCCCTACGCCACCGTATCATTTATGATAATGATCTGAACCAGTACCAAAGGTACATACCTTTTTTATTCACAGAGTATAACATCCGTGTTTGAACCTCATCGCCCCAAAGGGCAGATATACAAGAAACTATGGCAGATTACGCGATTATTAGGATTGATGACATCAATCTTCAGATCTTCAGGAATTGAGCAGAGATTCATACGGATGTCTTGTTTATTCCGCCAAAAAGGCAGGAAGAGAGCATGAGAATGTCAATATCTCCTCATTTTTTACCATATCTGTCTGTGAACCAAAAAAAATAGGCGATGGATCTGCAGCTTTTCCTACAGAACTAATGACCTCAATTTCGTGGTGAGATAACCGAACCGGAAAATCAGTAACCGCCCTCATTTTTTCAGGCTGGTTATGAAAAGAACTCATGCTTCCTCTCGTTATACTTCAGAACCATAGGTTAAAGCCCACATTCATAATTTGACAAGGATCTTCAGCCGAGATGGTGATGATCCAGGGAAGAAGACGAGTGGAAAATTATGATTGTCTGACAGTCACACTGTAATTACCTTCAGCACCCGTCCACCTACATCCTCGAAGTTATATAATTGCATATACGTTTTAGATTCGAATCAGGTAATAAAGAGGAGAGGAGTATTCAGGTGCTGAAAATCCAAACGCAGCAACCAAAGAGATAGCGAGGAAGCACGTAATTATCTCATGATCATCCGGTGCATCAGCGACATTATTCCGGGTTTCTTCCCCGGACTCTGCCGGTTGAACGACCCCGGCATCCCCATGGGAGCCGAATCATCACCATACATCTCTTCATTGATCCGATTGCTTATCTCCCCAAATATCCGCTTATATGCGATGCAGTGAGGATCCACCCCGGTAATCTTTCCCTCTGCCGGGGCGATTGCATTGTATGGACATCCTCCCCGGCAGTACCTGATATGGCTACAGGAACTGCAGGTGGTGTTCACATACTCCTTGTACTGCTGCATGAGTTGCCATGATTCTGACTGGGCAAGGGCATCTATTCCAGGTCTGTCCCTGACATTCCCCATCACATACCAGGGCATCCCGACAAACCGGTAGCAGGGATAAATACTTCCATCCGGGCCGATTGCAAAGGTATTTGCCATACAATCGGCAAACGTGCAGACGGTCCCCCGCCTGGTGAACACACATTTACAGAGATCGTTGATGTTCATGATCTCAATTTTATCCTGGTTGGCAAGGTACGCATCAAGAAGATAGACAAGGAGCTCACCATATGCATCAGGACTGAGCGCCCATCGTTTCGGGTTATCATCGCGAAGAGAGGGGAGAGCCGGGTGAAGTTTCATCGTCAGAGCGTTCTCCATGAAGAACCTGAAGATCTCCTCCTTCTGCTCGACCGAGCGGTTCGTAAAGGTACAGATAAAACTCACCCTGAGCCCATGAGATCGGGCAATTGCATAGCCCTCCATGGTTTTGCAGAAGTACCCCTCGCCCCGCTGTGAGTCATTGAGCACTTCAGGGCCATCAATACTTGACCCAAGAGGTATTGCATACGCAGCAAGAACATCTGCAATCTCATCGGTCATCTTCCAGAGATTGGTCTGCATGGCAAACTCAGGGGTCAGGTGTTTCAGACCGGCGAGGAGGGGAAGAGCCTGCCGGTAGAATTCTGCCCCGGCGAGGAGCGGTTCGCCACCATGAAATGTGAATGTTACCGGATCTGAGCGAAACCCCTCAAGCCATGCGACCGTGGCCCTGATGGTATCAAGTGACATGACCGGGGAACCCTCTTCACTGCTCCAGCAGTATGCACAGTTCGAAGGACAACCAAGGGTCGGGATTATCATGACATGAAAGGCATTCTTCATAAACAGAGTACGTGTGTACCCTGTAATCGGATATTTTCTTCCAGAGAGTGGCATTGATCCGGATCAGGCCGAAAGGTCAACCATCGGGCTAATTCCTTGAAAGAATTCAATAATCCTACAAATATGCCAGATTATCCTCCAAAAATTTCCCGAGAATTGAAAATGGGATAGACCCCCTTATTTCCACTGGAAAAACCCAGTCACCAGTAACTACAGCATGTTGAGTGATGAGTGGGGATCCATTTTTCTGACAGCCGGGTAATGCATGTCTGCCCAACATATCGACAAATATATAACAAAATTATGAGTATCAATACATGGTACCCCGTGTACCGGGTCATGTTCTCAGTTCTATCACTCCAAACACTGTAGAGCAGACTCAAATACGTAAATCCCCCTCGTGTCCTGAATGTCCGCAAGGATGATCAGAACATCCTGCCTGATCTGATATTCTCTGAACCATCTGTTCATCAGAGGTATACAGATCAGGCAGCCCCCCGCAATTCAATCCTCGATTGTGCCTATTTTTGAGAAGGGAGCAGGAGCTCTTTGTGTTAATTATCAGAAACGAGGGCTGCAAACCCATGCTGAAGAATGGTATCGCCACCAATACAATCAAATGATACCCGGTTGATATTGGTTATCGATCCAGGAGAAGCATGGAACCTACACGAAAATACCTCTTTAGTTGGGATCTGCTTGGCAATATTGAAGATGGCCGGCCAAATTTAGGAAATTCAACCAGACTTGAAGTATACCGGTTAATGCAGTTCTGTTTTCGTGATGTGATTGAGGAGCGGTTTGGAACAGAAGAGGCAGATCTAGTATTTTATGCTGCGGGCAAGCTTGCCGGAGAGGAATTTTATTCTCATCTCCTCAGTGGATGCTCTGATTTTCATGATTTTATCAGAAAACTCCAGGAAGTATTACGGGACCTCGGGATCGGGATCCTGAGAGTAGAAGAGGCTGATTTTGAGAACGGGAAGTTTACTCTGACCGTGTCAGAGGATCTCGATTGTTCAGGCCTCCCTGAACTTGATTATGTCATCTGTACGTATGATGAGGGGTTTATTGCAGGAGTTCTCGGACAGTATACCGGAAAACGGTTCAGGGTTAAAGAGATCGACTGCTGGTGCACCGGAGATCGGACCTGCCGGTTCACGGCTGAAATTATCACGGATCAAACACCATAACCAGCGATGATATGATGTCAGAGAGTAACCAGGAACAAGAGAAACGTGAGGGTGAAAATAGCCCACTGGGCCAGGCGCTTAGCATCATTCAGAATGTTATTAATGCCGGAATTATTCCGAAAAGTCCCCTTCCCGGATATCCTGAGGAACAGAGAGTGCTGCAGGAGATCCTTGATACTATCAAGTCAGTTCAGCACTTCACTGCAGCTCTTGCTGAAGGGAGATTGGACTCCACACTCCCAGTCAGGGGTCATTCAGCCGGCAGTCTCAAAGCCCTCCAGTCTTCTCTTCGTCACCTGACCTGGCAGACCCATATGATCGCTGATGGAGACCTGACTCAGCGGGTTGATTTCATGGGTGAGTTCTCTACATCATTCAACAAGATGGTTGAATCACTGGATATGGCCCGTAGGGATCTCCAGAGCCGGGAGGAGGACCTTAGAAAAGCATTAGATCAGGTGAGAGAGAGCAACCAGAAGTACATGACCATCGTCGAGGAGATCCCTGATCCGATCCTGATAACCCGGCCTGATGATCTTGAAGTGATCGAGATTAACAAGGGGTTTTTACGCGTATTCGGTACCGAGTGTAACTACTCATCATCAGGATGCCCCTGGCCGGTTCAGATCTGCTCAAAGAGACCGGATTCTGAACGTCTGATCGAAATAATAAAAGCAGGAACGGTTGTTTCAGGCCTTGAAATGCCTCTCCTCACCAATGAAGGGCATATCTTCTTTGGATCAATATCTGCAGCACCCATTCAGATCGCCGGTCAGGATGCATCTTTGCTGATTATCCACGATATTGATGCCGTAAAAAGGGCACAGCAGGCTCTCGCACAGGCAAACAGTAAGCTCAACATTCTCTCCAGTATCACCAGGCATGATATTCTGAATAAAGTCATGGTGATCACGTATTATTGCACTTTCATCAGGGACCATGTGACCGATACCGTCTCACTTGAGCGGCTTGATGCTATCAAACAGTCTGGTGAAGATATTCAGCATTTGATCGAGTTTACCCGTCAGTACGAGGATCTCGGAGTGAATGAACCAATATGGCAACGGCCTGATAAGATACTCAGCCTTCCTGAGATCACCAGTATTCTGAATGATGTCACCGTCTCGGTTCCAGAGAAGACCATACAGATCAATGCAGATCTGATGCTGGAAAAGGTGCTCTATAACCTGATTGAGAATTCAATACGGCACGGGGGGACAGTCAAAAGGATTCGCATTACCGGGGTGGTGCAGGGTTTAGACCTGTTACTGACCTATGAAGATGACGGCCAGGGGATCCCGGAGAATGAGAAGGAAATCATATTTAAAAGGGGATATGGAAAAAATACCGGTATGGGCCTTTTCATGATTCGGGAGATCCTCTCAATCACCGGGATCTCGATCAGGGAGTGTGGGATTCCAGAGGAAGGGGTAAGATTCGAGATGACTGTCCCCTATGGGAAATACCGGATCATCGAAGAGGAATCAGAATAATGAACATTCAAAACACTGAAGAATCAATCTTTTTAACCACGGAAAAAAAGGTACATACATGAAACAGAGATATGTAATCATCATCATCCTGGCAGCATTGATACTCCTCATCGGAGTGATCGCGGGAATGTTTGCACAACCACCAACTGCCACTGTGAGTGGTGCATCCATCAGATCAATAAACCTGTCTGCCATAGATCTTGAGATCACTGCCCGGGTGGAAAGTTCCTATCCAGTAACCATTCCCGTAAAAAATGTTGAATATACGGTAAATATCAGCTCAGTAGAGACACCCGTCCAGCTCGCTCATGGATCACAACAAGGGTTTACAATAAAACCAGGAGTTCAGGAGATCAGCATCCCGGTGATCATCCAGACTGCCTCACTCCCGGGAGCTGCGGTTAAAATCCTGATGTCTGACGAACTCCCCCTTCAGATATCAGAAACCGTCACCCTGGATATCTTTGGATTCGCACCTGTTATTGAGTTCAACAGAACAATGACAATACCAGTGCCGGTCAGTTCGTACCTCTCCCGGCTCGGGTCTCTCATCATTTAAAAATTTGAAGAGATTCCTCTCCTTTTATCCCTTTGATATAAACAGCAGAGCAAGAGAGTTCATGCAGTATCGCATGCCTGTCGGCTCAGGCCCGTCATGAAATACATGACCCAGGTGAGCACCACATCGGGCACAGAGTACCTCTGTCCGAACCATCCCGTGACTCGAATCAGGCACATCTCTGATATTGAGTTCAGATACCGGACGTGTGAAGCTCGGCCACCCGGTTCCTGAATCAAATTTATCCATAGAGGAGAAAAGGTCTGTTCTGCAGCAGATGCACTGGTACATGCCGGGATCATGTGATGCATAGTATCTCCCGCTAAAGGCATGTTCTGTTCCCTTCAGCCGGGCGACTTCATATGAATCAGGAGGCAGGAGCTCCTTCCACTCCTCGTTACTCCTCACTATCAGGGTGAGTTGATCGATAGCTCCTGATCTGGCATTATAGATGGGGATTTTATCTCCTGTGTCAGTCATACATCGTCCCTCCTTTGATATGATAATTTTTTTTCATCAGGTATCATCATTCCGCACAGATCATGAAACGCAATTGTCAGAAAACCTAGGGAAATAGAGGGGTAATTGCTCATCTGAAAATGCCTGTTTTTTGATGAGTTCTTCTACTCTCTCAAACATCATTAACAATTCATATGTCATCGGTTAAGGTAATGTGTAACACTAACTAAACCCTCAAATAATGATCTATAGTCACATTAGGGAATAGAAACATGGGGTTTGAATCGTAATGGCTTGTACATCAGATTGACTTCATGGCAACCTT
>DATMXW010000104.1:0-3017 GCA_035561295.1 Methanospirillum sp.
TTATTCTATCAAAGATCATTATCCCTATGGCATGCATTGCCTCAGTTTCATTCATCCTGAAGATCGGGGCCGGGCAAAACATGATCTCCGTCAACTCAAAACCGGGAATAATACCGGACCGAATGAATACCGGGCCATTAAACGAGATGGTTCGATAATTTTTATTGAAAGCCGTTCTGAGATCATCAGGGATCACAATGGAAGACCTGACAGTATTCTCTACATTATCCGGGATATCACAAAAAGAAAAGCAGCAGAACGAATTATTCATGAGAATGAAGAGCGATTCACCACAATTTTTCAGGAGGTACCTGATCCTCTGCTTATTGTTACCAGTGAAGGAACGATTATTGATATGAACCGGCGTTGTGAAGAATGGTTTTCGATAGAGAAAAAAGCCAGTATCGGATCTTCAGTACACGACATCGGTTTCAAACGGTTAGAAGAAACATCAGATAACCTGGTTGATCTGATCTCTGAACTCCTTCCAGGAAAAAAAATTGAAACACAGATTCTTCTGCCTGACAATACAAGACGATATACCATCCTCTCCGCCAAAAAAATTACCATCGGAGGCTCTCCAGCAGTCCTCCTTCTGATCAATGATATCGATGAGATGCAACGGGCATATAAGGCGCTTACCCTGGCGAACAATCAATTAAACCTGCTCAACAGCATCACCAGGCATGATATCCTGAATAAAGTCATGATAATTTCAGGGTTTAGTGAGATTTTACTAGAAGAGCATACTGATGAATCCACTGTACGGAGTCTTGGCAATATAATCCAGGCAGGGAATGATATTAAGAACCTTATCGAGTTTACCAAAGAGTATCAGGATCTTGGTGTAGCACAACCAAAATGGCATTCAATTTATGAAATAATGAATAAACCCATCCTCAAATCCATCTCATCAGGAATTGCACTGAGTATGCCGGATGTCAGAGTGGAAATATTTGCAGATCCGATGCTGGAAAAAGTTCTATATAATCTTGTTGAGAACTCAAAACGTCACGGAGGGGCTGTTAATAAGATTATTCTCTCATTTATGTTCAATGACGAAGGATGCATCCTCACTTATGCAGATAATGGACTCGGAATCGCGTGTGAGGATAAAGAAAAAATCTTTCACAAGGGATATGGCAAAAATACGGGTCTTGGACTATTTATTATCAGGGAGATCCTTGCAATTACCGGATTAACGATTCAGGAAACAGGTTTTTTGGGAGAGGGAGTGAGATTTGAAATTCTTGTACCAAATGGAAAGTTTCGGATAAACCAAAATAGTCAGAAATGACAGATGAAATTTGACTCCCCTATGGTGATGATGAACCCTGGCTGCTGGAGATGTGTAAACGATTTCTTGAAAAAGATGGATCATTTTCTGTTGATATTCTCACATCCACAAGGATAGCACGGGAACAACTGAACCGGGAACGATATGACGCTATCATATTTGATTACCAGATGCCTAAGATGATCGGGATTGAGTTCCTCAGAGAACTCAAATCATCAGGGAGTACTACACTATTATCAACTTCACGGAAAAAGGACGTGAAGAAGTGGTTATTGAAACACTGAACCACGCTGCTGACTTTTATTTTCAGAAGGGTAGTGAATAAAAAAACACAATGTGCTGAACTTTCAAACAAGATTCGTCATGCTGTATCTCAAAGACAGGTGGAGTGAGCACTCCTGGAAAGTGAGAATATTCAAGGGTTTTTTTGATTTACTCAATGATGGTATCCACATCCGTGAATTTACCCATACGGAAAACCGGGAAATTTATTGAAGTCAACACCGTTGCCTGCTGGATGCTCCAGTATTCCAGAGAAGAACTGCTATAGTGTGGACCCTTGATCAGATCACAGGGTACGAGAATTGCACATTGAATGATATCATCAATAAATTATCCACTACCTGGTATTCAATATTCGAAACTGAGTATCAGAGCACGGAGAGGATGAAATCCCAGTTGAGATCAATACTGACATGGTACCTCTTCAGGGAAACCCTGCACCGGTATCAGTAGTACGGGCATTTTTGAATGAAAAGGCTGAACAATCACTTCGGGAGAGTGAAAATTGTAGCATCTAGAGGAGAACTTTGGATGCCGAATCACTCCAGTCCAACTCACGGTAATCCATAGTCTCGGATTGCTAAAAGTAGAGGCCTGAATAGTACCTTGCAGAGTAGTATATCATAGACCAGAAACAGAAACATATTATGAAACGATGCTCACTCCTCATCCTGCTGTCACTGGTAACGGTTGTGATGATTGCCGGGTGTCCAGTAAATGCTTCAACTGCTGACTTGAGGTATAACAACATGATTGCCGCTGGTGGGCCGGGAATGTATGAAAAAATCATTGATACCTCTGACCAGACACTGAAGAAAAATCCGGGAGATTCAAAGGCATGGATTAACAAAGCACGTGCTTTAAACGGACTTGAGAAGTATGAAGAAGCAATTGAAGCATATGACCAGGCTTTAAAGATCGACCCGAAACAAGGCTATACATGGTATCTCAAAGGTGCTGTTTTAAACGACATTGGTATGTATGAAGAAGCCATTGTAACATTTGATCAAGCACTGAATATTACCCCGAAACAAGCCTATGCATGGTATAACAAAGGGTTAGCATTATATAATCTTAGTAAATATGATGAAGCCATTGAGGCATACGACCAGGCACTGAAGATATACCCGACAAAGGAGGATTTTTTGAGTGATAAGGGGACTGCCCTAAGCGCCCTTGAGAAATATGAAGAAGCCATTGAGGCATACGACAAGGCGTTGAAGAAAGACCCGAAACTTGCGAGTGCACTACGTGGTCGGGACTTCGCATTGAGTAAAATCGAAAAATAACCTTACAATCGCCCCTTTATTTTTTTAAAGGACTAGTAATTTCGTTATCCTAATTGTCCATTTCTGAAGCATATCAAAAATGCGACGTTGTTGGGCAATTTTTCAAACTGCATCTTATTTCGAAAAAGCATTTAGGAGATAGTAACACC
>DATMXW010000105.1:0-4926 GCA_035561295.1 Methanospirillum sp.
TTGAAAATGTCAGATTCTATGAGAATATATATCCCCCCGGGGTACAAACGGGAAATTCCCTTGTCCTGATCTGCCAGGGCAGGTCTGTACACATAGGGAGGAACTGAAGTGAGGCTGGTACCATCTAAAATATCTGTATTAATGACAGGAAGTTCGTGCTTGATATTTTTGCGCAAGAGGCAAAGGATACATTAATTCCTACTGACAAGACCTCACTATACACCTGAACAGGGGAGACGAATGGTAATAAAAAAGAAAGAGCCGAAGAAAAAAGCTGAACTGTATATTTCACAAAACCCTGGTTCGTTGCTTGATAAAGCCGAAAAAAAACTTGCATGTTCCCCACCATCGAACCGCCCCGTACTGAAAGGACAGACTGCGGAGGCACTTATCCATGAACTCCAGGTACACCAGATAGAACTTGAGATACAGGCTGAAGAACTTAGGTTGGCGAATCTCACCATTGAAAAGTCCAGAGATCAATACTTTGACCTATATGAATTTGCTCCCCTTGGGTATCTCACATTGACCCATACCGCTGTCATCTCACAGGTGAATCTTACTGCCGCCACTCTTATCGGTGTTGACCGGATCAACCTGATCAATGCATGGATCCGGATCTGGATTTTCCCGACAGATCTTGAAATCTGGGACCGATTTTTTACGAGCCTGATAAGTACAGAACAAAAACGGACAACCACCCTCATGATTAAACGGGGTGATGGTTCTTCATTCCCTGCCAGACTTGAAGGTATCCGGCTCACTGACAGCAATGAAGAGATCACCGTGAGGCTTGCAATTAGTGATATTTCTGATATCAGGCTTGCAGAAAAAGCTCTTCAGACAAGTGAAGAACGTTTCCAGCTGGCACTTCAGAACGCTCCGGTATCGATCGCCATTCAGGACAAGAATCTAATTTTTCAATGGTCGTATAATCAGAACTTGAATCTACCTATAGATGTCACAGGAAAAAGGGACAGTGATATCTTTCTGCCTGATGAAGCGGCTCATCTGATTGATCTGAAACGCAAGTCCTTGGAAACAGGGATGGAAATCAATGAAAAGATCTGGCTGACGATAGAAGAGGAGCGCTTCTTCTTTGACATATACATTAAACCTCTGCGGGACGAAAGCAGACAGGTTACCGGGATCGGGATTACCTGCGTGGACCTGACCGATCAGAGGGTCATTGAAGACGCATTGCGACAGAGCGAAGAAGAACTTCACCGTTCTCTGGAATTGCTTGAGGCAGTGACAAAAGGAACCGGGGTTCGGATTGCAGCGCAGGATCTGAACTTCAGGTATACCTATTTCAATCAAACCTATCAGGAAGAGATGAAACAACTCACCGGGAAGGATCTCATCATTGGCTCAAGTGCAATCGACTTGCTAGCAGATATGACACAGGAACAGAATTGGGCTATGGATGATTGGGATAGGGTCTTGAAGGGTGAAAACATAAGTAAACGTGTAGAATTTGGAAAACCCGGTGAGAGTCGGAGAGTACATCAAATACTGCACACCCCTATTCGAAATCCTCGGGGGATCATCATTGGTTCAGGAGAAGTTGCATTTGATGTTACCAAACAGACGCTCCTTGATGAAAAATTGATTGAAACAAAGAAAAATCTTGATGTAACTCTTTCACTCCTGAATGCATCGCTTGAATCAACGGCAGATGGTATCTTTGTCTTCGACCAGTATGGTAAGATCACCGGATATAATCAGAACTTTGTGACCATGTGGAATATCCCGCTGGTTATCCTGGAATCTGGGGAGATAATGCAGGTTATAAATTATGTCCTTACGCAACTGAAAAATCCAGACGATTTTAGCCAATGCATTGAAGATTCTCATTATCTGACCGAATGTGAAAGTTTGGACATGTTAATATTTAAAAATGGAAAAATCTTTGAACGCTACTCAAAATCTCAAAAAATAGGCGATGTAGTTGTCGGAAGAGTCTGGAGTATCAGAGATGTTACTGATCGCAAGAATGCCGAGGAGAAACTTGTAGCGTCTGTACAGGAGAAAGAATTACTGCTTCGTGAAGTCCATCACCGGGTGAAGAATAATCTCCAGTTAATATCCGGCCTGCTGGATATGACACGGATGCGGACCGCTGATGAATCTACGAGTAATATCCTCACCGATATGATGCTTAAAATCCAGACGATGGCTCAGATCCATACCCGGCTCTTTGAAAGTAAACAGTTTGGAAGGATCAGTATCCCGGATCAGATTCATGTTCAGCTGTCAGAATTATCAAATATTTACTCGCATAAGGGGAACGATATCAGTTATGAGGTTCATTCAGAGGAAGTATTTCTCCCGGTAGATCAGGCTCTCCCCTGTGCACTTGCCATAAATGAAATCCTCTCAAACGTGTATAAACACGCGTTTAAAGAGAGAAGTCGAGGGTCAATTACGATTTCTGTAGGTACGGTTAGTGATCAGGTGTGTATTACCATACATGATAACGGAGTGGGGATGCCCGAAAATTTAGATTATTTAAGTTCAAACAGCCTTGGACTAAAACTGATTAAGACGCTGGTCCAACACCAGCTCAAAGGAACGTATGGTATAACTAACGATTCCGGAACCACCGTTGCAATAAAATTCCCGATCATTCCGGGGGAGAAATAGTCCATTGTCCAGCATACTCATTGTCGATGATGAAGCGATCATCACCATGCAACTCGAGGAGCGTCTAAGTGCGATGGGGTATACGGTTGCTGCGATGGCTGCTTCAGGGGAGGAAGCTATAGAGAAGGCTAAGCACTTTATGCCAGACCTTGTCCTGATGGATATTGTGATGCCAGGTACGATGAATGGTATTGAAGCAGCCAAAGTACTTTCAAAAGAACTGGATATTCCGGTAGTGTTTGTTACCGCATATGCTGACAATGCCATAATTGAGCAAGCAAAAAGCGCTAAACCGTATGGATACATCGTAAAGCCATTCAATGAACTGGAGATAAAAGCAGCCATTGAGGTTGCCTTATTCCGTAAGGCAGCAGAACAGGAGGCACAAAACGTAGAAAAATCCTTGGGGAAAAACTCTGAAGAAGGGGAAGAAGATGTGACCTATCTTGCTTTGCCTGAAATAAAAACAGTTTTACTCGAGGATATTTTTGCTGATATTCTTTTATTCCTCTACACAGATCGGGTTGCAAAAGATCCAATATTTAAATTTGCATTAGAAGAGGGGATAAAAAAAGGAGGGAGAAATCTCTTTGCCTATTCACAATCCACTCTACAGAAATACTTTCCCAAAGAGATCTCAAGAAATGAATTGTACACCCATCGCATAAGAAAGGATGAAGGGGTGGCATTATTGCAGATCCTAGAAAAATGCACAGAATCCCTGATGTATGCCGGTACACCAACTTCCCTCCAAATTATGATAGATTTTTCTGAAACAGAAAAATTCGCAGATATTCTTGCCATCAAGGATCTGTTAATGCTAAAAAAGGACGCAGGAAAAAGGATTTCCGGGATAATCGCCCTGAATATTGGAAAAATTGATCATACTCTGATCAAAATTCTTGCAGAGGGTATCCCCAAGATCATCGTTTCCACCGGAAAAGAAACCACTCTTTCCTTTGCCCATCATACATTTCATTCAGAATCTGTATCTGTAGTCCAACAGTCAACCATCGATGATGTCGTTAAAAAATTACTGGAACCAGTGGTATTATCCTTTCTGGATAAACCAATTTCGGGGTATGATATTGTTCATGAGATCTATAACCGATATAAGGTGCATATTCCACAAGCACGGGTATACACCATCCTTCATGAACTTCTGCAAAGCAAGTACCTTGAGATCAGAATATCAGGAAAATCTAAGTTATATTGCCCTACCGAAACGGGAAAAAAATTCATCAGCCAGAAGCTCTATGATTTCAAACTGGTATTTCAGCATATATTAGGAGGAGCAGATGAAATTCATGCAGAGATCCTGAATAAATAGCCTGATGAGTGGTACTATCAGGTACTCCCAATGAAAATTGAAATATTTCTGGACGTTTATGACAGGATTTGCAACATTCAGAGAGGTTTATCATCTCTCTTACGTGATGTACAGGTAACAATTTATGTATCCTTACGAATTGTTTTGCCAGCAGCGGGCATGAAAGAGGCAAAATAATCTAAATATTGGGAAATATTATTGGACACTGCAGGAAAAACCAATGAGCGAGCAGGGATTATGCAAAACAAAAGTTCACAAACGATTTGTCTGGAAAAATATATCGAACCATCAACATCTTTTCTGGATAAGGCGAAATATCTCTCAATTATTATTGAACTTCCAGACATTGAAGAGGAGAGGATACGGATAGATCTTGAAAATCAGCTGAACCTGGTTACTATCGTTGCAACTAATGCCAGAACACATTATAAAAAAGAAATTTCCCTTCCATGTGAGGTGAAATTAAGTAAAAAACGGTATGCAGATGGAATCCTTGAACTCACCCTCGAAAAATTAAATTCTGATATTGTCTGTTCTCCAGAAAATTCTCTCATCTTTAGGCCGAATCATCATCTCTAATCACGTAAAAGTTCATATAATAAGTGTTATTTTGCATAGGTCGTCTGATACACCCCGATGATTCACTGCATTGTTTGAGATTGATGTATTCTGCATTGATGATGCTCATGAAGACGTATGGGACCCCCGCTATAGATCCCGAAACCCACCATATCATATCTGTTACTACGAGAAACCGACCTTACAAAAACATCAGTTAAATGTCAGGGAATTATACACTGGAGGGAAGAGCTAAACGTTGCCCATTGAAAGGTGTTTTGTCTCCTGTGTAAGATACATGATGCAAAGGGTACTCTTTATTCTTCAGTCTGACAGTATATTTGGGATCGATGAAGTATCAGATGATCTAGTTTTTACGATCATGCCAGAAT
>DATMXW010000106.1:0-25108 GCA_035561295.1 Methanospirillum sp.
CTCAATAGCGGCCACAGCAGGTGTGTCACACCCGTTCCCATTCCGAACACGGAAGTTAAGACACCTCACGTGGAAGACGGTACTGAGGTACGCGAGTCCTCGGGAACTCTTCCTCGTTGCTATTGTTCTAAATTATTAACGCTGATATAGTGTAGTTCGGTCAATCATGTTGGACTCTCACTCCATCGACTGGGGTTCGAATCCCCATATCAGCATAAGATCAAATAGTAGGTTTTTGCTCTATTTTTTAAGTAAAATATCTGATTCATTTCGTCATTTTTTTTACTTCTTATAATCTACAAATAAGAGATTTGTTTTGTTTGATACTATGGGAAAAAAATCATTTCCCATGAAAATAGCATCCCGGTCTGTTAACCGGATGTCATAATTAAACACATACTATTTTCATGGTTTCGGGTGTGAACCGCGTAGCGGTTCATGTGGGTTTCTCTAGAATAATATCCCTGGATACTCCTGAAGAATACTGGACACCTTTACCCTTACGAGCTTAAGGCAATAGAGAATGGCGATCTAGAAATTTGTATCTTCGATTCGTCTACGATCACCTGTGAATTACTCTAAATGGGTAATTTGGTTATTTTTGGAGACACTTCCAAAGGTCTCTGACTTTGAAGAACTTTGGTCTCCACTTCCGACCGTAATAGCCTTCGTCACCGTGTCACTTCCCGGATTGGTAATTGTCAGGGAGACCATATATATCCCCGGTTTAGTAAAAGTCTGCTCAGGATTTCGATCACTTGAGTGCCCCCCATCGCCAAAGTTCCACTGGAATGACTGGGGATTACCGGTAGAGTGCTCAGTGAATATAATGTTCAGGGGATCTCCGCCCTCTTTTGGTGCATATGAGAAGTCAGCCTTCAGTTCAGGCTCTCCTGTTACCTTGATTGTTCTGGTAACTGAATCTTGTTCACCCGATTGACCAGTAACGGTGAGAGTAACCTGATACGTCCCGTCAATGGTGTAGGTATGATCCGGACTCTGGTCAGTTGACGTTTGTCCATCTCCAAATTCCCATTGCCGTGATTTTGGATTCCCTGTTGATGTATCAGTAAAGGTAACCATGAGGGGTGCCTGACCTGACAGTGGGACCATATTGAAAGATGCGACAGGTGGACGAGCATTACCGGTGAGGTTTATATCTCCGGTCTTTTCCGAAGTTAAATTGGTATTCAACCTGATTTGATTGTCAGTGAGAGGAATGGTCCCGGTAAGATGGACTGTTTTTTGCAGATAGAAGGTATTACTTACCTGATTAATGTCAGGAGGCAAGAGAATTGTTCCCCTGACGGTATAGTCACCGGTCTCAACAACAGGTTTGTACTGAACCTGGGAAGGTTCATAGGATTGCCCGGCGGTTATGGATGGGAGATCAATGACCGCTAACTGGGTCGCTTCATTCCCATTCTGGTCGGTGAGAACAAGCTTAAGTTTTGTTCCGTTGGCTGCTCCCTTGCCCGCGTTGAAAATTCGGTAACCGACAAGAAGTGTTTTTCCATCCGGTTTTACAGAGGCAATAGTGATAGATCCCATCAGATCAGGACCTGGTGCCCCGGTAATGGTTAGGGGGGTATCATATATTAAGATATTATTTGTCTCGTCATACTCAGTTACTTTTTGTGAACTGTCTATCATCAGACCGGCATAATAATACTCGTTCATTGCAGACTGTGGAATTGTTGCTGAAATTGTGACCTGTCCTATTATTCCTGCATCCAGTGCTTCCAGTTGTCCGGTCCCAATGATGATTGATGAGTTCGAGTACTGTTTATCAGGTGAGAGGAAGATATTGAAGTCAGTTGCCCTGTCATTTGCACTACCGTTGTTTTTTACTGAACATGGCACGAATATTGTACTTCCTGAAGTGACTATCTGGGGGATTTGCAAGGTCATTGGGATAAGGTCGGGTTTTCTCTCCGGTGTATCATAAATAATCACAGATCGGGGTATGTAAATCTGAGTGAGAGTGACATTACCAGTCTTTGCAATGAGCCATGGCATATAACTTCCGTTTAAGGCTGTCAGCGGTATTGTATGGGTAACATCACCTGTATTGCTCTCTCCTGGCGCGAGAGAGGGTATCGATATGGAACCCAATGTGATGATGGTCTCGGATTCGAGAGAAAATTCAAGTGTAATTGGGCTTGTGGGAATTGAACCTGTATTGGTTACCTGGTACGATTGCGTAATTGACTGGCCCTTTTGTATCGAAAATTCAGGTCTATCTTGAGTACTGTATGGTCCTCTCATCCAGAGGGTGATAGAGGGGTTTCCAGCATCCTGATTTTTTGTAGAAAGTGTCAGGTTCGAACCTTCAGGTTCTGGTGGTGAGAGTTGTGGTGTAGGGGGTGGCGTCACCTGATCTCCAATCACGGTGATTTGGAGTGGATTTGAAACCGATCCTTTCAATTCTGCACTGATAACGTATGTGCCGGGGCTGAGTGAGTCTGAAACCGGGACATGTACTGTTCTGCTAATCGTAGTATCACCCTGGAGTGGAAGTATCCCATCTGGTCCCAGACCCTCAAATTCAGCGCTGGAAACCCCGGGGAATGATATCGGCTCTCCGATAAATGCCGATGTGTCAAGGGTCACGGTAAGAATTTCAGGTGACGTCTGATGCAATCGCTCCTCTGTCTCTTCATATTGGTATCGAAGATGAATATCAAGGGTTACATCAAAAGATTCTCCTCTTTTGATCTCCGGTTTATCAGTTCGAATTTGCCATTCGAAGAGGGCCTGACCGGATGGCATTGGTGAAGATAATGGCCAGTCTATGAGGGCATCTCCCTTTGTGGAGAACATGGGCCCGTTATACAAGGTACTGTACTCTCCTGATACTGAAGGCAAAAGAAAAAAAGTAGCGATCAAGAGAATGGTTAAGATACATTTTCTGTTATTATTGAACTGGTTGAATGTCCGTCTCATCTTCTTTCCTCCTAGTACCCTGATACATGGATGAAATTGGTAGGGTACCTTTCTGGTTATAGGGTAATCTGGGCAATAAATCTTAGTTGGTCGGTTAAAGGGGAACCGAAATTCTACCTGAAGATACGGTATCTCCCCCTCGATGCATCACTCCTCTTTTTCACTTCCCCCGTTTCTATCGTAACGACGATTATTTTTTTCATTCCTTGGGTATATCATTATGAAGTTTATTGTGGCGTTCATACTCACCATTACCTGATGCAGGGTGACGTCTTTATGCCCTTGGAACCCTAAATTATAAGCCGTGAAGGCGAGGATCGAAAACGGCCAGGTTTTGCTCGGGTCAGAAGGATTAACCCTGTATGAGCAGAGCGGATATGGGAGACCGCTCAAAGAGGGGGTGCGGCTCTCTCCGGAGGAAGCTCTGTACCTGGTGTACCGGGGGAGGATCGAGATACCCGGGTTTCAATTTGAGACGCTCCTCGTCCATTTCTCAGACGACACTCATTTTCTCAGGTCATTTCTGGTATATCGTGATATCAGGGAACGCGGCTATGTAGTTCAGACCGGACCACAGGATTTCCGTGTCTTCAAACGGGGTGAAAAGCCTGGAAAAGGTGAATCCCTCTATATGGTCAGGGTTCTCTCTGAACGTGATCAGATAGATTTTACTGTAGTCAGGCATGAGGCAGAGGCGACGGCAAATATGCGAAAGCGGCATGTTATCGCGGTTGTTGATGATGAGTTTGAGCTGACGTATTACGAGATCAAGATTCAAAAGCCAGCCCCTATCGCAGAATCGGTTACTCCAGAGCCGGTCTCCGGATTACTCTCAAGTAGATCAATTATTATTCCAGCAACCCCGGAATCAGCATATGATGAGGCTTTTTACGGGAAGCGGTTTGATAATGAACGAATCGTATTGTCTGCAATCGAGTCGGTGTATCTAATGGAGCAGGGATTGGTCTCGGTTACTCATGACGGGCGAAACGTTTCTGCTGTGGAGTACAGGGAGATGGTCAGAGAAGTTGATGCAGAAACTGAACAGAAATTGGTTGTGTATCATGATCTGCGTTCCCTTAATCATATTCCCAAAACCGGATACAAATTCGGTCACCATTTTAGGGTGTATTCTGGGAGAAAGGAGCACTCTGAGTTGCTTGTCCAGGCGATTGCCCCCAAGGCCACACTCCAGATGCATAGCATCTCCCGGTCGGTAAGGCTGGCTCACAGTGTAAAAAAGAAGATGCTTTTTGGGTGCATCCATACTGAAGGTATTTCGTATATTGAGTTTGCACGGATTAAATTATAGGATTGTGAATGGATTCTGCTATTAACCCATGGGCGTCTGATCAATCAGTGGATATTGAACGTCTTCATGAAGAGTTTGGTATTGAACGGATCGAGGAAGTATCAGGACTACTCCCTGAAGTACCTGACTTTATCAGTCGGGGGATCGTCTTTGGTCACCGGGATTATCACCTGATCGCAGATGCGATCCGGAACCATGAACCATTTCATGTACTGACCGGATTTATGCCATCAGGTCATCCTCATCTCGGTCATCTCATGGTAATGAAGGAAGTAGTATGGCATATTCAGCAGGGGGGTCGTGGCTATGTCTGCATTGCAGATCGTGAAGCTCATGCTGTCAGAAACCTGACCTGGGATCAGTGCCGGGAGTATGGGGATGAATACCTTGCCTGCCTGTATGCTCTTGGGTTTGAGGGAGATACGTACCGTCAGAGTGAGAACCGGGTGGTGCAGGATCTTGCTTTTGAGGTCTCTTCTAGAGTTAACTTCTCAGAGATGAGTGCCATTTATGGATTTACCCCTGATACTGATATCGGTCATGCCCTGAGTGTGCTGACTCAGGTATCTGATATTCTCTATCCCCAGGTGGACGATGAACCTGCTCCAACTATAGTCCCTGTTGGCCTGGATCAGGATCCTCATATCAGGTTGACCAGAGGAGTTGCCCATAAACTGAGGATGTTTACCATCGAAGATCGTAAGGAGCATATCAGCGTTAGATCCAAAGAGGCTCCTGTTGATGCGATGGCAGCAATACACGCCGCGTTTCCTGGATCAAAACGATATGATGGGCATATTGACATACCTGGCGCTACCCATGAAGTTGTTGCACGAATGGTCAGAGCGATCGAACGGACCTTTGGTGGGTATGGATTTGTTACACCATCTGCGACCTTTCACCGGTTTATGCCTGGTCTGACTGGTGGGAAGATGTCGTCAAGTGTTCCGGAGAGCATCATTGGCTTTTACGAGGATGATAAGGCAGTTCACAAGAAGGTTATGTCAGCCTTGACTGGAGGAAGAACAACTCTGCAGGAGCAGAAAGAATTAGGTGGTGAAGCTGATAAATGCCCGGTGTACCTCTTAAATCTCTTCCATATGGTACCAGATGATAGTGAACTCGCAGAAATCCGTCGCACATGCCTGGCTGGTGAACTCATGTGCGGGCAGTGTAAAAAGGATACCTCTGTCCGGGTTCTTGGATTCCTGGCTGGGTTTAGAGAGAAGATGGCTGCAGCATCAGCAATGTTGAAGAATGGGGAGACCTGTTAATCCCCATAAATCTTTTTCTAACGCGGGTAATGAGTGGAAGAAGATCCTGGCTTTCAACCCGTTGGATATGCACAAGGTCGATGAAGTTCGGGAGGTCAAGATCATCAATCCTGCTCGTCAGGTCACGGTGGGTCAGTTCTTTTTCGTCAAGAGCAATGTCTCTATCAGAACCCAGCCTGAATGCTCCCATGGCGCGGGATCCAAATAGAATTGCCCTCTTTAATCCTTGATATGTTGCAAATATTGTTCCGATACTCTGGATTTCCCTGATTCGGAATCACTTATTATGTGTAATTTCCCTCATTTTCTCTGCAAATGACTGAAATAAGAGACAGTATCTTCCTGTTATCTGAATCAGAATCTCATCCATTGTCTATTCATCATATGTATAAGCAGTAAGGTTTCTACTGGTTATCATCGCGATCCACCCCTACCATCAGAAAGTAGGCCTATTGAATACGCCTCTCTGATGGCATCCCTGGATCCCATTACGTCAGGGTTGCCATAAAATGAGAAAAAAACCTTTTATCAATTTCCAGCATATTCAAAGGGAAATTCAAATCCTTTAATTAACATGTGCTTTTCCAATTGTGAGAAAGATCGCTGATTATTAGGTATCTTTGCATCCTATACTGATCCAAGAACTAAGCAGTACTGGGTTATTCGTTGTTTATAACGGATATCATGAGGGGAATTCATAATGGCTCCAATAATGAGGGTTTCGGCTAGGATAAAATGTTTGACTTAAAATTCCAGTATTGGTAATATTCATCGTGTATGATTCCCGTATCCTTTTAATACTGATCACCGGCAACATTAAAGTAGATTTTTCATGAGCATTACGGGTTCAATCCCTCCCTTTTTCTCTGGCTCATTCTTCTCGTTTAGATAGGGGTCTGGTTCTATCCGGGCCCCTGTAATAATCGACCATCAGTACCGCATGATCTTAGGAGATTACTATCTATGCACAATACTCAAACAAACAGATCACCAGATAATGGCACAACCTCACTCAACATTAACGTCTCTCTCGCAATCGGGGTGTCTCTATGCAATTAGCATTGAATGAGAAACGACTGCTGCTTGAACTCACAAAAATTGGTAACGGGACTCCAGAAGAACTTGGCAAACTCCTTGACCGTCCAGCAGAATCTACGATCCAATATGGTAACCTTCTCTCGCAAAAAGGGCTGGCAGAAGTATCAAGAATCGTTCAGGCAACTCTGGTCCTTACCCCTGAAGGGAATCAGTATCTGACTGAGGGTCTTCCAGAACGTCAGGTCTACTCCAGTTTTGGGGATACGATCGCTATCGCCGATCTGAACCAACATCCTCATGCAAAAATTGGACTCGGATGGATGAAACGGCTTGGCTGGGTCACAATAGAGAACGGCCAGGTTATCAAGACCGGCATTGCTGCTTCTTCACCTATCGAAGAGGGTCTCAGGGCTCCCGGGAGCATTTCGGCAGAGATCAACAAAGAACTGATCAAACGGGGACTTGCAACTGAAGAAGAGATAGTCAGGTATGCAATTAGTATCACTGAGCAAGGCCGGAAGCTTGCCGCTGCAGGGATTGATCTCACTGAAGAGGTCGGGGCACTGACTGCAGATCAGATTAGTTCCGGGACATGGCGAAATCTTCAACTTCGCAGGTATGACATCTCGAAGCGACCCGGGCAGGTATGGCCTGGTAAGATTCACCCCTACCAGCGTCTGATAAATGAGATGCGCCGAATTCTCCTAGATATGGGATTTACCGAGCTCTATGGTGGGATTGTGCAGGGTGCATTCTGGAACTTTGATGCCCTCTTCCAGCCTCAGGATCATCCAGCCCGTGAGATGCAGGATACCTTTCATCTTAAGGAGCGATCAGATCTTCCATCCGGATGGGAAAAGGTTCGGGATGTGCATGAACATGGCGGGGAGACCTCTTCATGTGGATGGGGCGGTCGCTGGGATCCCGAAAAAGCGAAAGCAACTGTTCTTCGTACTCACACGACCTCCCTCTCGATCCAGCATCTAGCTGCTCATCAGAAACCTCCGGTCAAAGCCTTCTGTATCGGCAGGGTTTACCGGCGTGAGACGATCGACCCGACCCATCTGCCTGAGTTCGAACAACTTGAGGGGATCGTGATGGATGAGGATGTCAGTTTCCGTCATCTTCTCGGATACCTGAAAGAATTCTATGGGAGGATGGGGTTCACTAATGTCAGATTCAGACCTGCATACTTCCCGTATACTGAACCAAGTGTTGAACCTGAAGTCTGGATTGATGGTCTGGGCTGGGTTGAACTTGGCGGTGCAGGTATCTTCCGTGAAGAGGTTACTTCCCCGTGGGGAATTACCAGTCCGGTGCTTGCCTGGGGACTTGGGGTATCCCGGGTTGCGATGCTCAGGATGGGCCTCTCTGATCTTCGCGAGCTTTATCAGAGTGATATCGACTGGGTTAGAAAAACTCCTATTCTAACCCGATCACCTGGAGGTGACTGCTGATGCCGGTTGTATCACTCCCCTATAAGTATCTTGAACGATTGTGCGGAACTGACCGAAAGACCATCATCGACCGGCTTCCTATGATCGGCTGTGATATTGAGCGAATTCTTGATGAACAGGTGGATGTTGAGTTCTTTCCTGACCGAGTGGATCTCTACTCAACCGAAGGAGTTGCACGGGCAATGCGGGGGTTCCTGGGCCTTGTTGAGGGAGAAGAGGTGTACGATGTCAGACCATCTGGTATCTCCTTCTCGGTTGACTCAAACCTGGCAGAGATACGCCCGTTCCTCGGTTCGGCAGTGATTAGGGATCTGAATCTTGACAACGAAGCGATTATCAGCCTGATGGGAGTTCAGGAAGCTCTTCACTGGGTTGTTGGCAGAGGTCGTTCCAAGGTTGCCATTGGGGTGCATGATCTCGATACCGTCACCCCCCCGTTCAGGTACTTTGGATCTCCAGTAAGCCGGAGTTTTGTTCCGCTTGATTATTCCGAAGAGATGACCCTGACCGAGATCATGGAGAAACATCCAAAAGGCCGGGATTATGCTCACATCGTCGCTGATAAACCGGTGATGCCTCTCATCGAGGATGCAGAGGGTCGGGTTCTGTCATTCCCCCCGATAATCAACGGGGAGTTGACCCGGGTGACCGAGAAGACCCGGAATGTTCTCCTTGATGTGACCGGGACCGATGAACGGGCGGTTATGACGGCGGTGAAGGTGATCACCTCTGCCCTGATATCAGCAGGAGGTATCTGTGAGACTGTCATGGTGAATGGCCGAGAATTACCTGATCTGACTCCTGCTATCAGAGATGTCAGTGTGACTGCCTGTAATAAGCTCATCGGATGTAGTCTTGATGCTGTTCAGATGGCAGCTGTCCTGAGAAAGATGCGGTATGGGGCAGAGCCCACGGATTCTGATACTATCCGGGTACGGGTTCCCTGCTATCGGGCAGATATTATGCATGATTGGGATATCTTCGAGGATGTGGCTATCGGGTACGGATTTGATAATCTCGATACTGCCCTTCCTCCTACCCCGACACTTGGTTGCGAACACCCGGTGATGGCACGAGCAGGACTGATCCGTGAGATCTGTTGTGGACTTGGATTTGCCGAGGTGATGCCCTTTACCCTCTCAAGTGATGCGGTCATGTATGCACAAATGCAGCGCCAAGCAGACCCTTCTGCCCTGAGGGTGTTGCATCCGATCAGTGAGGATCAAACCCTGCTCCGTACTGATATTCTTCCCCTCCTGCTGGATCTGCTGAGAATAAACAAACGACGGGAACTTCCCCAACGACTCTTCCATACTGGAGATGTAGTATCAGGCATTGAGACTAGTCAAAAGGTGGCTCTTGCATCGACTCATCCATCGGCAGATTACTCTGAAGCATTCATGGTGACCGATGCAGTTCTTAGGGAACTGGGTCTGAACTATGAAGTAGCTGTTTCGGGTGATCCGGCCTTCATTCCGGGCCGTGTTGCTGATATCATTGTAGATGGGGCGAAAATCGGGGTATTTGGGGAGATACACCCTGGTGTGCTCAATGGGTTTGATATCGATCAGCCGGTTGCTGCAGTTGAGATTGATCTGAAAGGGTTGAACCTGGTTGATTGAGCTCTGCAAAAATTTGGTTTCGTCTTTTTTTGGGGGCGGTTATGACGGTTGTTAGGTGGGCAACCTGCCCATCAGTTTGATGGCCATATGGTTCCAGATATTGATTGAAAGGTATTCTGAATTTGTCTTTTCATCACTCTTAAATATCAGAAAAGAGATCTTCAATCATGTCCAGAGACTTATTAAAATTGAGTTTAATCGTTCTTTTGTCTGTACTTGTCGGCCTTACTCTTTTTGTCGCATCTGCCGGTGTAGATCAGACTGATCTCATGAAACAAGGCATTGCAGCATTCGATGAAGGGAAGTATGAATCTGCTCTTGGTATCTTTGATCGGATTCTTACAGCTAATCCTGACAATTATGAGGCAATAAAATATAAGGGAAAGATTTTGTATCTGCTTCATAGGTACGCTGATGCCCTGACATTGATAAATACAGCGTTACCCAGAGCGCAAGACTCTGAATTCTCTGTAGATCTCCTGGGTGTGAAGGCGTTTGCCCTTGTTGGAATAAAGGAGTACCTCCAGGCATCAGGGGCTGTAGACGCCGCAATGCTTAAGAATCCAACCAGTAGTGCTGTTCTAGCTGAGTTGTATACAGTACAAGCCATGGCACAATTTGGAATGAAACAGTTTGAATCATCCCTGATCACTGCCGATAAAGCACTCTCATATACACCAGCGGCAACGAGTACTCAGGTACAGGCATTTACCATCAAGGGGATGGATTTTGAGGCACTCCGTAGACCGACAGAGGCGGTTTACGCATATATTGATGCTCTGCGATTAAAACCCGATAATACTCAGTTGCAGGATGCTGTCAAAAAATTGGGTGGAAACCTCCCGGATCAGATTACTGCGGAAATAACTCCTGAAGTAACACCAAAGGTGACTCCGAAATCGACCTCTGGTCCTTCAACACCCATCACCAGTATACTGACTCCCTTTGTCACTCCTAAAGGTACCGGTAGCATTACTGGTATTCTGACTTCAGGACCCACTGTACAACCTCTGGTTTTACAAACGGTAACTCCAAAGGAGACAGTAACTCAGATCGCTGTTGGCCCTCCTCTTCCAACAGGCAAACCGAATCCGGTGATCATAATCACTCCTACCTCTACTGTTCCTGTGTCTCTGCCCTCAGTTGTACCCATTTCTCCTGCTCCATCACAGTCTGTTTCTCTTCCTCCAACCACAACTGTTCCACCTACACCAACCGTTTCGATGGTTCCGCCTTCAGTGATAACGGTTAGCCCTACCCTACTGGTTCCAGTGCCGATAACTCCTTTCATTACTCCGGTCATAACAAACTCTGTAACCCCGACAGCAACACCAACACCCAGTATCTGGATCAAGCCTCCGGAGCCGGAATTATTACCAAACGGGGTGTGGAAATATTATAGCACTCGGTATTATTCAGACCCTCCAGTGCCATTCCCTGGGGAACAACGCCCGTCGTGGGACTGGACAAACCATCCCGATTTCTACTATAAGGTAGTCAATGGTAAGTGGTATTTGTGGGCTCCTGAGAGATCTGAATGGGGGTACATCATAAGTTATGAGGAAATTTGTGGGTCTGGTTCTGCCTGGGGCGAACCAATTGTGTATTGTGATGGCATGGAGATCGATCTGAGTCTTACAGATGTTCTTAAGGATCCCCCTCCACCAGTCCGACCCGTGGTTGCACGTGCACCCTTCAGCTATGACCTCCCGATGGAGGATCACCCCTCAGTTACCCGTACAGAAGGTGCGACAGTCGGACCATCTCCGGTTGTAACGCCTGTTCTGACAGATCTGGTGAAGGGTATTATGCCTTTTGATCTTGAGCCGGGGACCATCTATGCCAATACCACTGCGACCCCGACCCCAACACCTGATCCACGGAGTGAGTATGTCTATGGCCAAGTTAATGTTGGTGAACCTGCTGTAAATGACGGGGGACATCATGGTGGACATCCATGATCATTCGGTCTCAATTTTTGATTGGAGTGTCATCGAATTCTATCCTGAGTACTTAGAATATCCTGTTTTGATACTCTTCTCTGGCCATAACCCCACGTGTGGGTATGATCACAACCTATATCGCCTCATACGGTAATGAGGGTATATTGACGAGGTGTATCTATTATGTCAGGATGTTCTGCGTCTTCAGATTCCAGCTGGATTCTGTCTTTAGTTATTCTCTTCCTATTACTTACGCCGGTAATCGGCCCGATTTGTAGTGCAACACCTGAAGATGATGCTGCACTGATTGCTCTTCTCAAGCAGATTCGCCCCCTTCAACTCTGGGATGTACCTGATGAAAAAATATTAGAGATAATAAATGGACCGGATTTTGATGCAGAGACCCGAAATAAACTGCACGAGTTGCGACAGAACTGGCAGGGACTAGAGTATCTGAGAACCCACCCTCCTCCTGACTATACCTTTAACACATTTAACTACCAGCCGATTACCTTCACGGAATACCTGCTGAAAAAATCTGAAGAGTGGAATACGTATGTTCCAAGCCCTGAAGCAGTAAACCTGTATGAACTTGCAACAGATTTGGCAGATGTAGTCAGGAATAACTTAGTATTTGCACCTGAATTGGACACTGCAAGAGATGCCTTCTTCGAATTGGTAGAACTAAATAAAGGGGATGTCCAGACAGCATGGAATCAGTTTCAGGATTCTCATAATCAGTATGGCGAGACCCTGATAAAAGGGGCCGAAAATTTGCCAGATGGTCAGTATGATCGAATCCTCGAAAACACCCTCAAAGGGCAGTATAAACTGTATCTTCGAGCCCAGGAGATTGAGAGGATACAGGCTGATCCAGATTATTATCGTGCAGTTATTCTCACTGCGTATGATGATCCTCTCAATGCTCTGACATCGAATTTTCCTATACCTCAGGATCAGTCTGATGGGATTTCATTGACTACTCCCGATGATATTCAGCCTGACACTATTATCGGATCTCCTGATCAAGATCTGACTGATTCAGGTCTCCCTGGAGATCAGGGTTCAGATCTGCTCAATGTTCTTGATATATTAATGAATGATATCGAGCAGGATCTGATTGATAGCAAGCAGTTCTGGGAAGAAATACCCACCGACACTACCGGGGGGACTCAGGATTCTGACCTGGATCAAGAGTCTCAACCAACAGATGGTAGCGTTCCAGCCTCCTCTTCAGACTATTATATCACCTCTGATAATAATCTCTATGATCCGGTTACCGATACTTGGTTTAGTCAGGACGGATTTCCTTTCAACACTCCTTCAGATGCTGTTCTGACTGATAGTGAATATCAGAAACGATGGAACGAGATTCAGAAGATGATTGAAGATGGTATGATCATACCTCTTCTCTACACCAATCCAACTGATACTGATAATCAGGAGACGATACCCCACGTCCAGGAAGAGAAAGATACAGATTGGTTCTCTTCCCATATCACTCCGAAAAACACCCCTCTTGGAGCGGAGTATAGTTCCGGGGCTGGTGACCTCTTCTATCTGGTTTCTAGTAAATCTGATACCCTCCCCGATATACTCTACATCCCACCAGATGAATTAGAGCGATACTTCACAGAATACGGGGTCGCTTTTAAGTTTGACAAGGATTCCTATGATCAAAATCTAAAAGGCATCAACACAGTGGATGCCCTAAAGAACTGGGCGATTGGAACCCCTCTTACCTTTGATAAAATGGTTGTTGATCTCAATTATCGGAGTAACTGGTGGGTTACTGACTCTAAGGAGAACGTTTGTTTGGATTCTGGTTGTGCCCAGCATGATGAATATGGCTATTATGCTCAGAAGGATTCCAAAGGGGTGACTGCAGGCTATTATCAGGATCAATTCTGGCGAATCAGAAATGCCTTCGAACAGGCTATCTATGATCATGTGGCGAATAGTGAGGGATTAGGGTATCCTGAATATTGGGAGGAGAGATGTAATTGGATTGCAGCAGACCTTGATGATCGAATTAAAGCTGGTCTCCCTTCTTCCCAGATAATTGACCTCATTGATACTCTGGTGGAAAGGTTTTATACTGACCCTGCAATCAGAGAACGACTGAAAAAAATTAATCGATTGGATCCTGAATTTACCATGTGGAAAGAATATTGGGGAAAAACAAGAGCTGGGTTACTTGAACTTATGGAACAATATCCTCCCTATAAACCCGTCATGAGGAGTTCCTATGTTGTCAAACCTGCTCCAACTGTTGATGATATCCAGGGAACCTCTCTCTATACTCTTCCTTTAGGAGAGGTACTACCTGGCACGATATTTGCCAATACCACACCAACTCCGGAACCGACTCCTGATCCAAGGTATGAGTATCAGAATCCGGTTGATCAACCTCCGGCCCCTGTGGTAGATACCGGGCACCATCATCCCTGATATTTCCTTCGTTTCTCTTCGTAATGTTGATAGGATCATCCGTCTTAGTACCTGAAGCAGCAGTACTTATGCAGAAGCGTGTACAGATCCTGGTCACCGGCCGGGTTCAGGGCGTCGGGTACCGGGGTTACTCCCGGCTCGTTGCGAATCGGTATGGAATCTGCGGATATGCGGCAAATGAACCTGATGGGTCTGTTCGTATTGTGGCCGAGGGTGAAGAAGAACCACTCAGCCACTTTATCGCTGATCTCTATGCTCACGATGAACCCCTTATCGAGGTCACTACGATTCTCACCATTGATGAGGCATATACCGGAGAGTTTACAAAATTTGAGTCGCATCTGGGGGACTATCAGAAAGAGATGTTTCTCAGATCTGAACTCGGTCTTGAGTACATGAAGGAGATGATAAAACTCCAGAAAAAATCTCTAAAGACTCAGACCGAGATGATAGAGGCCCTTCGTGACATGAAGAAAGAGTCCAAAAAACGACGTGAAGTCCTTGAACGAATGATAGAAGCGATTCACTCCCAGAGTTTACTATGAACGACAGTATTGCCCCCCCGGGATTTGAGCCCGGCAAAAAGATGGATATTCGCGTCCTTGAGGCGATCGCCCGAGCCGGGGATATCAGTATCATCCTCTATTTTGAGGAAGATTTGGCCCGTAATTCAACCTATGCGAAGGATATACTGGACCATCCCCGATCTCCTGAACATGAACGCCCGTTTATTGAGATCCTGGCATTCCTCGATTTCCAACGAGAGATGAGTCCCTACTTCAATGATGCACTTACGACTGTGCCGCTCATGGTCACACTAGTATCTGCTGAAGAGCAGTATGAAGGCAGGACAATCGTCAAAGGGATACTCCCGTTCCTTGATGAGTTGGATCTCTCCTGATACGTTTTTTATAATAAACCTCCTGCTGCGATATATTAGTGATATCCAGCAGTCTACATCACCTTCAGATCAGCGGGTGACCCTGAGATCTCCTCCATGAGCAGACGCATAAAGGAACTCATATATCTGATGACCAGCTACAGAAAGAGGAATGGCGACAGTGATGTCTCGCCCCTTTGGGGATGTTCAGCAACAGTTTAGATCCCTGCAGGTTCTTGTGGATCATATCAGTTCTCAAGAACTCTTCCTTCAGATCCTTGACCGGGAAGATTCTATTTCTGACCTTGGAAAGCGTCTCGCCAGGGAAGGGGTGACTGGTGAACTTGTATCCAACAGAAGGCTCTTCCTTGATTTCTTCTATAACCTTATCGCAGCTTCCGGAGAAAAAGAGCGCGAGCTTGACGTTGAGTTCACCTATGTCACAATTGGAGCAGATATCCTTGAAGTAGACCGCTGTATACTCTGGTATGAAGATCTGGAACTGAAGATGCCGTTCGAGATCGGAGAAAAATTCGGACGGACTATCCTTGGGGAGTCCCTGGTTGATGTAGTAAACCGAATTATCTCATTCTATAAAGAGGCTGAAGCCCGATTTGATCGGCAGTTCTCTGGCAATCTTGAACGATGCTCCCTTCTGGTACTTCAGGAGCATTATCCCCAGGCCGCTTATCACATCACCATGCGCCTCCCGGCTGTAATACTCAACGACTATCCGGTAACGCTTTAACCGGGTCCCTTCTTTTTTTCCTCTCCGATGGTGGAGATCCCCCGGAGTTCACGAAGTTTCCTGATCACCTCGGTTGAATAGAGCGATATTTTGCGTAAGCGGAAGGTTTCCTCGGTAGAAGCGAGGAATCGGATCTCCTTTACTCTGTTCTCAGCCTCATCAAGCAGAGTATTCATACCAGAGAGGGCCTCTCCTGCTCCTCCGGCATCAGGGAAGATAACTGACGAGATGAACTGAAGAGTGCCCCTCTCAAATAAAGGGATCATATCAATTCTGACTTTCCGTATAGTTCCTCTGACTGGGACCTGACCATTTATTGCAAACCCTTTTCCATTCCGAAACCTGTCATGCCCTGACTCCCAAATTTTCCTGAAGAGTTCAGGAAGATCATCAATAGACCTGATGGCATCATTCTTCATCTGGTCAGTCTTGAAAAACGTCCGGCAGGCATTATTTGCATACATAACTCCGCCGCTCGGATTAAACAGGATGACCGGGTGGGGTAGAAACTGGACAGAGAGAACTGCAAGGCGGTAATCTCCGGTCTTCAGCGCAGTCTGGGAGCCTGCAATGGGTGGAGCAGGAACTGGAGTTTGTACTAGTGGTGATTCTTGCTGAGTCGGTTTTTGACGGGGTGGCTCTGGTGCAGGTCTGGACTCCAGAGTCTGGGGTCGTTGACCGGTATTCCGGTATAGTTTATGCTTGTGAGCAACCATCTCGATGTTACTATACAATTCCCGCTCTTTAAACGGTTTGATTAGGTATCCAAAAGGCCCTGATGCTACTGCACGCTGGATTGTATCATCATCAGAATGAGCTGTAAGGTAGATGATTGGAATATCATACTGCTGATAAATACGTTTGGCAGTCTCGATCCCGTCCATATCTCCCTGGATTCTGATATCCATAAGGACAAGATCTGGTCGTTTTTCGGCAGCAAGAGCTATTGCTTCTTCCCCGTCAAACGCACTTCCTACAACCTCATACCCTAGTTCTTTGAGGGTCTTCTCAAGCATCACTGAGGTGACTGCCTCATCCTCAACGATTAATATCCGTCTACTCATGGCCCAACCTTTTTACCTGGTGCCTCATTGAACCGAACGGTTACTGTCGTTCCGGGATCCCCGGAAATTTTGATATCCCCGCGGAGCTGATGGGTCAGTCTGCTCACCAGCTCGGTTCCTAGAGATTTCACGGTTCTCACATCAAAATCCTTTGGCAATCCCCGGCCATTATCTGATACACTCATGATATAGGTATGATCTTCATGACTAAACATCACTCTGACCTCACCAGTCCCCCCTGATTCAAAGGCATATTTGACGGCATTGGTTATTAACTCATTCAAAATTAGTCCGCAGGGAATACACCGTTCAATATCGAGATATATGTTCGGATCGACTTTGACGATAAAGTCAATAATCGTATCAGTCCCTTCATACTCCTGCTTCATATGATTGATTAAATTGTTTATATAATCCGCCACCTGGATATTTCCGATATCAACCGAATTATACAGAAGTTCATGGATGGAGGCCATGGTGTAGACCTGGTTACGGCAGTCCTGAATGATCTCATTGGTGATGGGATCCGTCGTCCTCATTGATTGCAGTTTCAAAATCCCTGAAATGATTTGGAGGTTATTCTTGACCCGGTGATGTACTTCTTTGAGGAGAAGCTCTTTTTCTCGTAATGATGCAATGATACTCTCCTCATCTCTGACCCGGTCAGTAACATCATTATAGATGAGAAATATCTCACGACTATTTCCCAGATGTGAGGTAGATAAATAGGCTTCCCGCCATCTTTTTCCTTCCTTCTTCTCAACCAGGATGCGTGAAAGTGTCCGTGGAATCTCATCTTTGACCATCTCATTAAGTGCATGAATGAGTGCACCGTCTGCAATATGACCAAAAATATCCGAAAATAATCTCCCTTTGAGGTCCTCTTTTTTCCTCCCCTCAATGGCTTCTGCCGCACTGTTCATCTCAATCAGGGCAAATGCTCCCTTTTCCTCTGTCTCTCTGAATATGGCACACCCTGAGTTCATATTGGAGAAGAGCATGTTAAGCCGGTGTTGACTGACCTTCACCTGGTCATCAAGAACCTTCTGCCTGGTAATATCAATGATAAATCCTTCCAGGCTGAGCAGATCGCCATTATCATCATATACGCCTGCTCCCTGCTCCCAGACCCACCTGAACTTCATGGAGCTTGTTAATAATCGGTAGGTGAGTTTAAACTGGGCATGTCGGTCAAGTGCACGGTTAATAACCTCCATCATCCGTACACGGTCATCAGGATGGATAAGTGATCCAAATGATCGGTCCTGATTGAATAGCAGGTCTTTGGGTGGGTATCCGGTCAGGGCCATACAGCCTTCACTCACAAATTCCATCGTTCGCTCATTATCAGGGGCACACTTGTATACCATACCTGGAAGATTTCCAATCAGGGTCGCAAGTGTCCTCTCACTCTCTCTCAGGGCATCCTCTGCAATTCGATCTGATATGTGACCTGCCATCTGGACAAGGATATGGCTGAGGAAACGCTGGAAAGGATCTGAAAGAACCTTCTGATTCGTATGTGAAGCGAGATGAATCAAACCGATCCATCTTCCATGGTGAGTTATACTCAGTATTGCATCAGATCCTGCTTTTTCTTCAGTGATCAGAACACGGGAGAATGATTCCAGTGTTTCATAATCCCGATAGATGCTCTCCTGATTTCTAACCAGAGTATAAAAGAGGGGGATAAGATGTGCCTGTAGTGTATGACCTGAATATAATGAAGAAAAACCTGAATGAGATGCAAGCGCGAGGTGTTCCTCTTCGTTGGTTAGATATATCGCTCCCGCGTCAAATTCTGATGCTTCTTTTGCAGCATCGATACAGAGAGACAGGATATGTTCCATATCCTTCGAGTTTGCACAGGCAATTGCCAGATCCCGCTGGGTTCTCAGGTTCTTCTCAGCCCTGACCAGTTCTACAGCCTGGGTTACTTTATGTGCCAGTTCAGCAAAAGCAACATGGGGCTTCTCTTCCTTCTGCACATAGAAGTTTGCCCCGCTATTGATCGCTTCGATGACCACTTCCTCACGCTCTTTGACCGTGAACAGGATAAACGGAATCTGTTTGTCCTTTTCGCGAATTTTCCTGAGAAGATCCAGGCCGTCCATAACCGGCATTGCATAATCAGAAATTATTGCATCAAAGCGGACTGATTGAACGCGTGACAATGCCTCTTCACCGGAGCTGGCTATGTCGATGGAGAATCCGAATTTGCGTTCAAGGATCTGCCGGCCCAGGTCGAGAAGTACCGGTTCATCGTCGACAAGAAGGACTCGGGTCATGATATCTCGGCTGATATAGTTCAGTCGATTATCTTGTCATGAAAGGGCATAATCGTTGGGATCTGTTTCTCCTGCCTGTCTGGATCAGTATCCTGAATATGCTCTTGTGTGGCGGGACCAATCTGACGTGCAATAGAACAGAAGAGTGAGAAAGGACCGGCGCTGATGAACTTTCTGGATACTTCAACAGGGATTATCTCTCCACTTCGAAGACGGTGAACTGATTCCACTCTGATGATCTCATCATCAGGCTCTGCATGTTCCCACATCTCTTCCCAGATATCGGGGGTAATCTCCTGATTCACATCAAATACGGTGAGTGAGGAGAGTTCTTCCATCTCATATCCAAGCAGCCGGCATGCTGTCTGATTTGCCTGATAGACTGTTCCTGATCGTTCAAAGACAAGAATTGAGTCTGATGCCTGATCAAAGACAAAACTTATGATCAGCAGTTCACGCTCGAGTTTTTCCCTGCGTGCTATCTCATTCATCAGATCCTGGTTTGCCCCCCGCATCTCCTTGATTCGCTGCTTAACGATGGCTTCAAAGTTCGCATGGTACGACTCAAGTTGTTCTTCAAGGTGATGGAGCTGGGAAATATCCCTCCCGACAGCCTGATATCCGGCAAGTTCGCCCATCTGGGTAAAAATTCCACGGTATCGCCACTCTTCCCAGGCAACCATGCCATCAGGCTGGATTGCTTTGAATACCAGGGTTATTACCGGGTTTTTTTTCGTTATTGATGCTCTCATCCGGGTAAGTCGTTCAAGGTCTTCATGGGATATGACCGGCTCATAGGGAAATCCTATCAAATCCTCCCGTTTTCTCTCCATGCGAGTACAGAAGGCTTCGTTAACAAAGGTAAGGATTCCATCTGGTCTGAATCTGATGATAAACTCGGTCTGATCCATGATCAGGGCATCCGCTTCACCGGCGCTCAGTTCAGATCTCTTTCTGGCCTCCCGTATCTCTGTCTCATCGTGACAAACAAGGGCACATCCGGGTCTGCCATCATTGCAGACGATTGGGAGGGCTGATATCGAAAACCATCGCTGACCACCCGGAATGGCTACTGGCCATTCACAATGTGAGGTAGTTCCCTTTATTGCATTTTTTATCAGAGAGATCAGGTCCCCATGAATGAGGCTTGAGAGGGCGGGGTCTGTGATTGAGCACCCATGAACTGATTCTCTCATATTCATAAGCTCAATGATTCCATTAGCAGCCAGAGCAATAACAAACCGGCAGGTGATCAGGAGGAATGGATCTCTGGTGAATGTTATTAGAGAAGATGCGGGTATTCGTGATGAAAGCTGATAAATCTTAGCCGTACTGACGATTCTGAGGTCTACTTCACCTCTCATCTGAAGGGTATCAAGATATTTTGAGACTGTTGTCCGATGGATTCCCAGTTCACGTGCAAGCTCTGTGATAGACATCCCATGGGGTTGATCTCTGAGAATCTCCCTGATTCGCTGAATATCATCATAATCTCCGATCATGCGTCTATATTTCTCCCCTTCTCTGGAACTCTCAACTCACCCTTTTTTTGTTGTAGGCTTTGTCGTACATTATATGATCTGATTCTGGGATGATAAATATATTGTATGGTGATCTAATCTTTTGTTTTATTGCTTAACTGTCTTAATCCTAGTATTGGTTGCGACAATGTTTTTTGGAGTAATATTTCCACTCTCTTATGTAATTATAATATGATCGACATATGGGATGGTATATATGTTATCAAAATGATGTAGTGAATAGATGCCTGGCATACTCCAAAAGTATGCCGGCTGATCCTTCTCTTCTTACGCACCTATGATGAAGGGTGGAGAGTGAAGGTGATTCTACACGATCAATCATGCAGGTGTCCTGAATGGCAGAAGATTTCGAAGTAAAGCTCGAGAAAAAGTCATACACTCCTGATCCATCGTATCAGGAAAACTCAGCTCTGGGAGACTACAAGAAAGCATATGCGGATTTCTTAAAAGATCCCGATGGATTCTGGGATACTCAGGCGAAGGAACTTGAATGGATGCGTCCCTGGGATGCAGTAAAAGAATGGCACTATCCTGATGCAAAGTGGTTCACCAATGCTCAACTGAACGTCACGGTAAACTGCCTGGATCGGCATGTCAATTCCGGGCGCAGGAATAAACTGGCAATCATCTGGCGGGGAGAGAATGGGAGGGAGGAACTCTATACCTACCGGCAGCTCCACCGTGCTGTCATGCGGTTCTCAAATGCCCTTAAAAAACTCGGTGTTCAGAAAGGTGATCGAATCTGCTTTTATATGCCATTCGTTCCTGAACATATCGTTGCGATTCTGGCCTGCGCACGGATCGGTGCAATTCATTCGATCGTGTATGCCGGTTTTGGTGCTGAAGCTCTTCATTCCCGTATCCGTGATGCGAATGCAAAGATTGTAATCACCGCAGATGTCGGATACAGGAGAGGCAAAACAGTAGCGCTCAAGAGTATTGTAGATGATGCAGTCCGCAATGCACCCAGTGTTGAGAAGGTTATTGTCCTGGGACGGGAAAAATGCCCCCTTGAGCTCTTTTCTGAGATGGAGGTCGACTACTATGGAATCCAGGTAGGGGTTGATGACGAGTGCCCGCCTGAGGTAATGGATGCCGAAGATCCACTCTTTATTTTATACACGAGTGGGACAACCGGGTCTCCGAAAGGGATCGTTCACTCCTGTGGTGGGTATATGGTCGGGACTCACTACACCTGCAAGTACATCTTTGATATGAAAGAGAATGATGTACACTGGTGCACTGCAGATCCTGGCTGGATCACGGGTCATAGTTATATTGTATACGGACCTCTTTCGGTGGGTGCTACGATTCTGATCACCGAGACCACCCCTGACTATCCTGATTACGGGGTCTGGTGGAGCATCATCGAGGAGTTCGGTGTCTCGATCTTTTACACCGCACCTACCGCGATCAGGATGTTCATGCGGGTCGGAGAAGAATGGCCAAATAAGTATAACCTGAGTTCACTCCGAATTATCGGGTCTGTTGGTGAACCCCTGAACCCGGAAGCCTTTGAGTGGTACTACCGGGTCATCGGGCAGAATCGTTGCCCCATTCTTGATACATGGTGGCAGACTGAGACCGGGATGCATATGATCACAACTCCCCTCGGACAGCCGATGAAACCCGGGTTTGCAGGGATGCCGATTCCAGGAGTTGTTGTCGATGTGGTTGACAAGGATGGCAAACCAGTCCCGGCTGGTCAGGGTGGTTTGCTCGTGGTGAAAGAGCCCTGGCCTGCAATGATGCGGACCGTGTACAACAATGAAGAGCGGTACCGGAAGTACTGGAACCAGATTGGAAAGAATTACACCGTTGGTGATCTTGCAGTCAAGGATGAAGAGGGTTATATTATGATCCTCGGCCGTTCTGATGATATCATCATCGTGTCTGGGCATAATCTCGGGACTGCAGAAGTGGAGTCAGCCCTGGTTGATCATGAATCAGTTGCAGAGGCTGCGGTTATTGGGATTCCTGATGAGATAAAGGGTCAGGCTGTCAAAGCATTTGTTATTCTGGTTCAGGGATTTGAGCCGAGTCAGAAGCTTATATCTGAACTGATCTATCATGTCAGGATGACCATAGGCCCGATTGCAATGCCTTCCGCGATCGAGTTCGTGGATAAACTGCCTAAGACCAGAAGTGGCAAGATCATGCGCCGGGTTCTCAAGGCAAAGGAGATGGGTCTGGATCCTGGCGACATCTCAACTCTGGAAGAATAAACCTCCCCTATTAACAGGAGTTACATCAATGGCCACAATGGAATCAGACACTCAAGGTCTAAAAATACTTGGTATGCCGGCAGAATCAGGCCGATGGGTACTTGTCATTCTTGGGATGATAATCAACCTGTGCCTTGGCAGTATCTACTCATGGAGTGTCTTTGTCAATCCCTTGACTGATTACTTTACGAAAATTCTGGGTCAATCCGTTACTGCGAGTGAGATCCTGATGCCATTCTCAGTCTTTCTCGCCTGTTTTGCCCTGGCGATGCCGCTTACCGGTAAATTTCTTGACCGGTATGGTCCCCGATGGATCATCATTGCTGGTGGGATTCTTACCGGTCTTGGCTGGCTTTTGGCATCCACGGTTACATCAGTGCAGATGCTCTATCTGATGTACGGGGTCATAGGCGGACTGGGGGTTGGTATCGCATATGGAGCACCTGTTGCAGTTGCAGCCAGGTGGTTTCCTGATAAACGCGGGCTTGCTGTCGGGCTGGTTCTGCTTGGGTTTGGGTTTTCGGCATTTATCACGGCTAATCTGGCTGGAAGTCTCATTGGATCGATGGGGGTTATGGGCACATTCAGGGTATTCGGGGTAGCTTTTATCGTCCTGATCACCCTGCTCGCGATTCCGATGCGATTTCCTCAAGCCGGGTGGAAACCTGCCGGTTATGAGCCTTCTGCTACATCGTTATCCTCCCCGGTAAAAGAGTGCTATCTTGGTGAGATGGTAAGGACAAAGACGTTCTATGGGCTCTGGCTCTGTTATTTTATCGGATGTCTTGCTGGTCTGATGGCGATCTCAATTGCAAAACCGGTTGGCACTGAAGTAGCTCATGTGGCTCCTGCACTTGCTACGCTGCTGGTCGGGTTCTTTGCAGTATTTAATGGGGGCGGACGACCGGTCTTCGGAGCTCTGACTGATCGGCTCACTCCCCGTAATGCCGCGGTCATTTCATTTGCACTGATCGCTGTTGCATCACTGGTACTGACCCTGGCACCATCAGTTCCGGTCTATATTATTGCCTTTGCAGTTCTCTGGGGATGTCTTGGTGGCTGGTTGGCGATTGCTCCCACTGCGACGGCGAGTTTCTTTGGCACCTGTGATTATCCCCGGTGTTATGGGGTTGTCTTCCTTGCCTATGGGGCAGGGGCGATTGCCGGGCCACAACTAGCGGGTCTGGTAAAAACTGCTACCGGATCCTATCTCGGTGTTTTCCCAGCGGTTCTGGTTCTGGCGCTGGTCGGAATTGTGATCGCCTGTGCAACGCTTAAGCGCCCTGAATCAGGGTTCTGAACTCCTTTTTTTTCTATTACATGCTTAACCATTATTGTCCTTCAACGGTACATAAGAAGGCATTCGTGATCAACCCGATCACTTGCATAATCAGGATTACTATGGGGATGTCAGATGATGGCAGGAACCGGGGTGCAATCAGCTCCGGAATCTGTGTGGATATTGTACTGAAACAGGATCAACGGACCGGAAAGAAGACCCGGGGCATAGTCGGGGATATTTTAACAAATTCAACATTTCATCCACACGGGATCAAGGTCAGGCTCAGGGATGGGAAGGTTGGCAGAGTATGCGGGATTGTGCAGGAAAAAGAGAGTGATCTCGCTATTATTGAGTAATTAACAGAGGATCTACCCAGTAGGCCAGGTCAGAATTCCCGTTGCCCTGTGGTCCAACATTTGTTATAAATTGAATATCTACCGTTTTTCCACCATACTCATTCAGGGGGATAAATATATCCTGATATTCTGGGTCAGGAGAGACAAATTGTTTTAGTACAACTTTTTGGTTGCCGTCAGATATCACAATGACCTTGTATTCTACACCATCACTCTTTCCTATACTCCTTTCGTCAAGGCCGATTGATGTTTTCAGGTTCGTGTTATTTTTAATTAAAATATTCTGAAATGTTGCAGACATTTCATCCTGTCCGAGGGGATGCTCAAACAGGGCGGGTTCTCCATGATATGAAGTTACCCTGAGTGGTTCTCCCCATGATATGTTCCACTTTTTAGACATATTCCAATTGGAGATGTACTCCTTGTTGAGTAATTGATACACCATTGATGAATTATATACAACATCAGTAAATGATAAGAGTGGTCTTTTATTAGTAAAATCACTGCACGAAAAATTTCCATTGCAAATATTCCAAGTAACCCCTCTTTCAGTGAGGAGGGTAGCACTTACGACTCGTAATGATGGTTCATTTTGCCAGGATGATGTATTTTTATAATTGCATGCAAGGCCAACTGGGTTTTCAGCGGTATCAGATATCTCTTCTAAATATTGTTCATAAT
>DATMXW010000107.1:0-76079 GCA_035561295.1 Methanospirillum sp.
ACAGGAGATATTCCTGTCTGAATACATTCTGCCCCATCATCATCGCATCCCTTCTTCTTCAGAGTCATACCCTTATTATACCAGATTTCAGCATCAGAAGGGTCAAATTCCAATGCAGAATTATAGCACTCAATTGCCTCATCATACTTGCCCAGCATATCATAGACAGTTCCCTTGGAATGGTGGACCTGGGCCGATTTTGGATTCAATTCAAGCGCTTTGTCATAAAGGACAAGCGCTTCGGCGTAATCCCCATGAAATGCTTTTTCATTTGCAATCCGTACGATTAACTCCATATGCGGATTTAATTGAGAGATCACACCCTCATTGCCTTTTATTTCAGTGTTCATTACCATTATTGACATGGTATTTTCCTCGATTTTCATAATGCTCAATTCACGTATGGTGAATCAGAAGATGTCCATCTTGAGCAACCACCTGAATTCTGGTGTCAGGTTGCCATACCTTCAGATATCAGATGCCCAACACACACAGACAGACCATCAACATGACACCAAAATGACACGATAGATATCCACACATCGGATCTCTTGATGACCTCGCAGACGTCAATAAAATCAGCCCCCCCTTCCAGGATATAATTCTCCCTCATGGCTGTGGTGCTTCATTCACGCCCGTCACCGGGGCATTCTCTCATTTCAGTATGGAGATATTAAAGATATTTCAAGCATATATGCAAGGCAATACCGTTTGGCATTCTTCTGTGCAATAAGGAAAAAAAGATAATCGACCTGGAAGGCAGGAAATTTGAACTGCGGGATTTATGAGACTATTATTCATAAGAAGAGTGATCAGATGATGAGACAGGATATTGCATACACAAAAAAAATATTAGAACCTGAACCAGACGCACTCAGGCATTGTCTCAGATCCGGTTGAGGCCCGATACTTAGTTCAGCCCAGGGATTCTGGCTGCACTCACCCAACAGAGTGATACCCAACACAATCAGGTATCAACCTACTCATCTTCCGGATCCTCATCACCCTGATCATCCTCTTCTTCTTCAGAGAGATCATAGCGTGAATGTCCCGCAGCTGGAAGACCAGCCAGAAGGATCTCCCATGCCATTTGATCCTCATCATACCCTTCAGGCCAGGGATCACAGGTCCCAAGTCCGGTGATCAGTGATCTGACCAGCCCCTCAAGTAATGATATTCTGGATTCCATTGCCGAGATGGTACTGCGGTTCAGGATCTCCTTTTCCTTCCTTTCAGTGCTATCACACCCGACAGAAACTGTTTCAATAAGATCCCCATCTGGCGAATACAACGCATAATCAGTCCATTCAACCCACCTGACAGTACCATCAGGACGAAATATCCTGTACTCAATGCTTTTCTTGGGATTATCAGGATTGAATGAGTTGCGATGACTCTGAATTCTCTCAAGATCATCAGCCGGTGTATCAGAAATAAACTGATGACCAATTATCTTATCGGGTTGAGTGTCAAAAAACCGACAAAATGCACTATTAACAAAGGATACAGTACCATCAGGTCTAAAGCGGTATATGAGTTCAGTCTGAATATCAGGAATAGACCGGAATTGCACTTCTGCTTGATTCTCAGGGGAGAAGGACCCCAATATTTCCCGCAAGAAGAACGACACCTGATCATCAGATGGCCAGCATAATACTACCGGGTGAAGTGTTGAGACAGGATTTTGCAGGAGATTGAATGCATCTGCATGAATCTGAACATCTCTGCTGACGATCAGGAAGTCTGCCTCCCCTGATCCAATGCGTGAACACGCTTCATACAGATCTCCACCAATAGAGACCACTGAGGCCGGGTACTCAACACGAATGAGAGATGCTGCCTTCTCTGCCAAAGCTCCAAGAACTATAACCCTGTGCATCTCTACCTCCAAATATAAACTTTAAATATGCGTAGCAGGTATGCTTGGCAAATATTTATGTCCCCCTAATGGTGACGTAATTTGCTCACGGAGTGATAGAACGTGAGTCACGATAACACAAGAGGGGTACCGATCCGGCAACCGTGCCGTAAGTCCTGACGTTTTAAATCGTTCGGAATACATTATCTTATGCTCTGACAGATGTCATGCAGCAGAGAGATATGAGTTCTAATCATCAGGAAAGAGGAACGGGGAGATTTGATGCCTATGGTTCTGAAGAGTCATTCATGAAGGGGGTTTTATGATGAACAGAACGTATTCTTTACCAGAACGCTCCTTCCTTATACTGCATGGAACAGTGATCAGACAGATATTCTGAGAGCAATCGCCAGCCAATGCACATGTTCGCAACCTGTTTCTGGTGTGTGTGGCACCAAAGACGGGATACGACCGTACTGGGTATCTCCTATCTGGACAATAGGGGATACTCTCTCTTCTCGTAACTCACAGAATGCATGGCATATATTTATCTTGAATGAGAATCGGATCTCACCCTATGGCACCTGAGCGGGAATACCTGAATAAGATTCGATCTCTTCTAAAATTCCATCCCCGCGGTCTTACGATATCAGATTTATCACAGCGCCTGGCGATGAATCGAAACTCAATAGCCAAGTATATGGAAATTCTAGAGATATCTGGCTTAGTTGAGATGCGTCAGATGGGTGCTGCAAAGGTCTATTATCTCTCACAAAGGATCCCTCTTGCATCCATCCTCGGGTTTACCAAAGAGGGTATTCTGGTCGTTAATGAGGACGGAAAGATAAATCAGGTGAATGAACGGTTCTGTGAGATGTTCACCCTGAACCAGGCAGAAATTTTAAGATCTAATATTTCAGTACTCCCGAATAATCTGCTCAGCATACTCAACCATCCCCGGTTACTTACCGAAACTGACGAGAAAACGGAATATACCAGAATCCTGAAGATGGATCTGAACGACTGGTCTCAGTATTATAAGGTCAGAATATTAAGTACCATCTTTGATACTGGTGAAAGAGGCAGAACAGTCATCATAGAAGATATTACACTTGAAAAGGAGATGGAAGAGCGACTGCGGATTAATGAAGCACGATACCGGGGTATCGTTGAGGATCAGATAGAGATGATCTGCAGGTATACCCCTGATGGCCAGCTTACCTTCGCAAATGAAGCATTTTGCAGTAATCTGATGATTCATCCAGGAGAGGTTACCAGCCACCGGATAACAGACTTCATCCCGGTTGAATCAGCGGATCAGCTTCTGATAGCGATGAAGAACAGTACCCCTACCGGACCGGTCTGGGATGTAGAGCAGGAAGTGTACCTCCCGTCAGGGGATAGGCGCTGGCAGCATTGGGTGTACCGGGGAATTTTTAATGATGCAGGCGAACCGATCGAATTTCAGGGAGTAGGCAGGGACATTACTGAACGAAAAAAAGCCGAGATGGAACTCCTCATTAAGAGTTGTGCCATTGAGTCTTCAGTACTTCCCATTGGGCTTGCAACTCTGGAAGGAATCCTTACCTATGTTAATCCGGCTTTTCTGGATATGTGGAAGTATACCAGCCTCAGTGAGGTTATTGGTCTTCCCTTAGAGCATTTGGCTCATGGTAATGGAGAAGCATTGAAAAGTTTCTTCCAGATTAAACAGACCATTGCACACCATGCCTCATTTTCCGGAGAGATGACGGCAGTCAGAAGAAATGGAGATGCATTCAATCTCCTTGCATCAGTATCCATCGTGAAGGACACAAGCGGAGATCCACTCTGTATCATCGGGTACTTTAATGATATCACCTCAGCCGTCAGGATGAGCCGGGAGATGCAGATGAAAGATACCGCAATATCCCATTCATACGAAGGAGTGGCTATCATATGTCCGGATGGGAGAATACGGTATACTAACCCGTCATTCACCAGGATCTTCAATAAAATGTCTGAGGGATCGCATTACGGCAGGAAGATCGAAGAGCTGTACTCATACTACCCCCAGATATCAGGACGAATTCAGGAGATAGAGACGGCACTTATTCAAAAAGGGAATTGGACAAGTATAGTCTCTGATATTACCGAGGACGGAAAACCCAGTATCATCCAGATTCATCTCTCCCGTACCCATGATGATGACGGTAACAAACTCTGCACCATCTTTTCTGCTCTTGATATCACTGAGCAACGGATGATAGAAGAATCGCTCTCCCTGATGTACTCACATCTTGAAGAGGCTATTGAGCATGTTGGAGATCCTACCCTCATCCTGGATAGCCGGTACCGTATCGTAGCCTGGAATCAGGCTATGACGTCCCTGACCGGATATTCACGAGGGGAGGTTATCGGAACCGGAAGATACCGGGAGATATGTGCAGTCTTTGAGCCCGGAATCCCATTACTTGCAGAAATGATTACCCTCCCGGTCAGAGACCTTATCCAAAAGTACCCACGAGTCTCCCGGTTCGGAGCCGGACTCTTCACTGAGGCATTTATTCCGACATTACAAAGCGGAAAAGGAGCGCTTATCTGGGCAAAAGCATCCCCGATATATAATACTTCAGGAAAAATGATAGGAGTTATCCAGACGATGAAAGATATGACAAACTGGAAACGGATTGCAGAACATACTGTCCCTCGTGAACAGATCGTCTAATCGCGGGACAGAACAGGTATCATGTTACCTGAGGATCTCTTTTCATATACATACTTCATACAACTCATCACGGTGAGAAGGAGGAGGGTAATTCCATTAGCCACAATTACCGGAATCTCTTCAATCCCAATTCCGTACAAGAACCAGAGAGAGACCCCGGCAGTGAGGAGCAGCAGCATTCCCCAACTGATGTCATCTGCGGACTTTGTCTTGAAAGTCCGGAAAACCTGGGGAACAAATGCGAGCGTCGAGCACGTCCCTGCAATATACCCAATCCAGACCGGGATATCCATGTATATCCGTTACGTGGCAATCCTCATCAAAGAGATCCTACAATGACAAAACAGAATAAAAAACCAATCAGATGAACCAATAACGTCAGGATAAAAGCAAAAAGTATAAACCATCTCCTGTACCCACTATGTTATTCAGATTCCCAATCCATGACTAACATCCCTCTTTTAAAAGAAAAGATATCCAGGGCTTATTATCTCCTCATAATTCTAACGATAATTTTTGCATTCCTGACCATAGGAGTCTTTTATATTGGATCTAAAACCAACCAGACATCAGATGGATCCCCGGCATCAGTAAAAATTGACACCCCCCTGACTGCAGTGGGAGATATAAATTATTCTCCGTTTTCATTTATGACGGTGGATGGGCCCGCCGGGTATGATGTTGATATGATCAGGGCCATTGCGAACCGGATGGGAAGGCCACTCAGAATTGATCTGATGCAATGGTCAGATGCTAAGCAGATGGTTATTGACGGAAAATCAGACATCCTCCTGGGAGCTGCGGTAACAAGCGAACGACGCCAGATATATGAGTTTACTGAACGAACAACCAGGCAGCGGACAGCTTTTTTTATCAGAGAAGGTATGAATCCTCCACCCTTTGACTTTTCAGGGTGGAAGGGATCGGTTGGAGTGCAGAGAGGTGATGTCCATTCCGAATATATGAAGCAGGAACACCCCACTATTCCTCTCACTGAATATCCGGATCAGCAGGCCGGAATAATGGCCGTAGTCAATGGATCCATCGATATGCTGATCGGTAACTATTATGTAGGAATCAGCACAATCCGGACATTCCACCTTGGTGACACCATAAGGGTAATCGAAAATCCGGTTACTGATATGGCCCATGCCCCAGCTCTGCAGAAGGGAAATCTGCTCCTGCTTCATGATTTAAATGTTGCAATTGAAGAACTGAAAAACAGTGGAAAAGCCAGAGAGATTCAAGAACGATGGTTTGGACCGGATGAATTCTCTGATAGAATCTATCCATATCTGGTTGCAGGAATAATCATCGTCGCAGTACTTGTCCTCATAATTCTGGGATATCTGTTTATACTGCGAAAATATACCAATCAGCTCAGTAAGACAGTTGCATCCCGGACTCAGGAGTTAGAAGAGAGGAATCAGGAGCTGTTTGAGACCGGAGAAGAACTTCAAAAACGCCTTGCAGAGTTGATCGAGAGTCGAAAAGCCCTTGCAGAATCTCAGGAGCGATTCTCTCTTGCCATGGTTGCAACCCATGATGCCATCTGGGACTGGAAAATTGAATCAGGTGAGATCTACTTTAGTCCCGGGTATTACCAGATGCTCGGCTATGCAGATGGGGAGTTTACACCCTGCTATGATATCTGGAAGCAGCTTCTGCATCCAGATGATCGGAACGCAGCAGTAAGTATGCTCACCAACGTACTGAATGGCGAAGACCGTACATTTGAGACAGAATTCAGAATGCAGACCCGGTCTGGAGAATGGATCTGGATCCTCTCACGAGGGATGGCAGTGACTCATGCTCCTGATGGAAAAGCAACGCGGATCATCGGGACTCATATCAATGTCACGGATCGCAGGAAGATACAGGAAGCGATGGATGCAGTGAACAGAAAACTTAACATGCTCACCAGCATCACCAGAAATGAGATTCAGAATCAGGTATTCATCCTTCTTGGATACCTGGATATCTCAAAAGGAGTCTCTGATGAGCCTGAAATGATTACGCTTCTAAATAAGATGGAGGGATCAGTCAGACAGCTCAGCAACCGGATATCCTTTACAAGGAGTTACCAGGATATGGGTATCACAGCTCCTAAATGGCAATCCCTAAAAGAGTGTTATATCTATGCCGAATCGCATCTGGATCTAAAAACCATCACCAACATCCAGGAGATCGGGCCATATGAGATATTTGCAGATGTTTTTTTAGAAAAAGCGCTCACCGATATCCTTGAAAATTCATTAAAACATGGGGGGAGCGTAACTCATATGAGATCATGGACCAGTGACACCGGAAGCACTCTCCATCTGTTCATTGAAGATAATGGATCCGGAATACCTGATGATATCAAAGAAGCAATATTTGAACCGGGGAGTACCGGTGTAAACCGGGGATTTGGACTGTTTTTTGTCAGAGAAGTCCTCTCAATCACTGATCTGTCAATCAGAGAGGTAGGAAAAGCGGGAGTTGGGGCTAAGTTTGAGATAATAATTCCCAAAGACCGATATCGACATAGGAGCGAAGATTAGGACCATAAATATCTGTTGAATCTGTAGTACTGATAGATCAAGGATAGAACCTATACAGAAGACACATATATCGGATTCATTCCTTTAGGTATGTATGACTGAAGTGATCAGTTTCGAAACCTGGGAGAAGGACGGCATAACAATAATCAATGTGTCGGGCAGAATGGATGCTACTACCTCGCGTGAAATTGAATCTGAGATAAACCGTCTTATCGATTCGGGCATCCGAAAAGTTGTTTTTAATGGAAAAGAACTGATTTATATTAGCAGTTCAGGGCTCAGAGTCATCCTGGCCGGTATGAAACGATTGAGACAGGATGGTGGAGAAATGGCGCTGGCATCACTGCAGGCAGCCCCCCTTGAGGTTATCAGAATGACCGGATTTGACCGGATATTCAAGATATTTGACAGCACTGAAGTTGCGATAAGCAGTATCTCCTGACCGATATCATGCCTTCCACAAAGGGCCGGATCACTATCCCGGCTACCATCGACGGGATAGGGCAGGTGGCAGAAGCTCTCGATGATCTCCTCGCAGAATCCGGGATAGATGATGGGGTGCTATCACAGATCCACCTCGCAACCGAAGAGGCAGTTACCAACGTAGTAACTCACGCATACGACAAAAAAGGAGGGAATATCACGGTTCTTATTGAGATGCATCACGGGGAGGTCATCGTGAGTATTGCAGATCAGGGCCCGGCGTTTGATCCCACACAGATTCCCCCCCCCGATATTACCGCTGATCTCGACCATCGCGTGATCGGGGGACTCGGCGTCCACCTGATTCGGTCGGTGATGGATGAGGTCGTGTACTCCAGGTCCGAAGACGGGAACCTTCTGACGATGAAGAAGAAGGTCGGATAGATCTACCAATCTGACCGGTATGAGCAGAACAAGCACCCTTTTCTGAAGAACCCTTTCGGTCTCTTCGATCCCGCTCCTGCATATGAACGATATCAGGCTGCGCCGGAAGGGTAATTCCCAGTTCTTTTGCCAGTTCTTTCATCTTTGGAGGGAGTGATTTCCACCGCCACATCCCACACAGGATATACTGCTCTGAGAGGTCATGATCTTTTGCCCATTTCAGCAGGTATTCATCCCACCGGGCAGCAAGCTCAGGATGGATCGCCCGGAGTATCTCATATTCTGATTCGAGCATCGCCGGGCAGAGCCAGCATCCGATACGCTCAACACCCATATCATAGAGAGGATTGTAAGGGATCTCCCGCCACATCAGGTAGAGGAATACTTCAAATGCACGCCAGGCTCTGATCGGGGACATATTGGTCTGATTCGGGTTTGCCGGATTAACACTCAGCAATTCAAGCTCAGCACGATTGAAAGACTCATACCACCTATTCCCCTGAACCGTAAGGACCGGGCCGATATCATCAAGCCACCGGCGAACAGGAGCCATCTTTACGACTTTGCAGCACCACCGGTTGTCTTTTCCCGGGGGTCCGATCTTATCAACACCGTGCCAGAAATCGCCTCCATCAAGGGTGATCTGAATATTCTGTTCAGCTACAAACTGATAGGTTTCAGGAAATTCAAGATGAGTATCAACAAAGTAAGCCTCCTCCACCCCGGCCTTTCTGGCAAGAGCCAGCACCACGGTGCTGTCTTTACCCCCTGAGAAGGAGACATTGACATGCTTAAAGGCTTTTTTCTCATGCTTGATAGATCTGACCGCTGACCGTTCGAGATCTTTCAGGCGGTCATGATTACGCCGGATTACCTCTCCCCAGTCAGGATCCGGGAGATCTACGGAATGAATTCTGACCAGCTCCCTGACTCTGACCTCACCACCGGCAAGGACTCCGGTCCCATATCGATCATTATGCCTGACGATTACCGGCCCGTCTGATTCACAGGTAATCACCGGAATTTTTTTCCCGCCGATTCTTCGGTTTTTCCCATCCTCATTGCCGGCATCGGCAGGAAGATCAACAATACCCCGGGTCGCGTGCGGTACTATTGAAACCAGGGCTTCAGGAAGAAGAGTGATCTCATGGAGCCTGGTTGCCGGATTAAAGGAGATATATCCGAACCGTTCTCCGTTTGCAATGATGAGTTCATACCGGTCAAGACCACCGATCTTATTCAGGACCATTACCTGGGGAATCGGGATCTCACCATATCGATCTCGTAACAGACGGGTAATAAGAGCATGATCAGCTGGAAGGACAGGTCTCAGGTCATACGGCTTATTGAGCGGAATTGCCTCACCACCAGCTCCGCAGCCACAGCTCCGCCCGATTAGAGGAACATTGCATGACCTGCACCAGTACAGGGTCATTTTTACAGCCGGCTCCAGTTGCACGAGTATATATGGGCGGGGATAGGAGATAATGGATGGTACAGTAAATATCCTATTGTTCTTTGAACCGTTCAGGATCAGTATTAATATCTAAAATTACCGGGCAGTTCTGCTGCATGGCCCATCTGAATGCCCGGGAAATATCATCAGGATAATCAACCCGTTTTCCCTCTCCTCCACAGGCTTTTGCATAGGCTGCAAAGTCAGGATTATCAAGTGCCGTTGCAAAGTTAGGATATTTCTCTACCTGCTGTTCAACCCGGATCATACCCAGTTCATGGTTATTGAGAATAACCACTACCATGGGTAACTTGTACTTGACTGCGGTCACAAAATCAGACATAGCCATCGCAAATCCCCCATCTCCGCAGATACAGACAACATCCTTATCAGGAGATGCTATCTTTGCGGCTATAGCTCCGGGAAGGCCAAACCCCATGGTTGCAAGATAGCCGGACATCACAAACCGCTGCTTCTTCATCCTGAAATTTCTGCCAAACCACCATCCGTTCTCTCCAACATCAATTGATATGATCGCCTCTTCAGGAATGAGATCAGACAGGACCTTCATGATAAAGGGTGGGCGTATTGGTGTCGCTTTTGGGTCAGACTCTGCTTCTCTGACCTCATTCCAGGGATTCATCACCTTCCTGACTCTTGACTGGGCGGTCATCATACCCCTTCTCCTCACCCGTGAGGTCAGGCGTGAGATGACTTCTCCAACATCCCCATATATGGGAAGCGAACGGTCGCCCCGTCCAAGTTTAATCGGATCTCTGTCTACCTGTAATATCGGCACGGTATCAGGCACCCGGGTCATCTTTGAGAACCCAACCCCGAGGGTGATCAGAAGATCTGAATCCAGAACCATGGTATATGCATCAGGGGCTCCCACCGTCCCGAGAATTCCGGCATACATCGGATGACCATCTGGAAGAATACCCTTTGCTCTGAAGGTGGAGAGAACAGGGGCATCTATCGCTTTTGCAAACGAGTGAACCAGGTCAGCATAGCAATAAGACCCCCAGCCGGCAAGAATGACCGGCCTGTCTGCAGTATCAAGCATCGCCGCAGCACGGAGCAACAGATCATCATCAGGGACGATCTTCAGGGAGGGAACACACCCGTGAGGGGTGCAGAACGGGGTATCAAGTTCCATCTTCTGGATATCATTCGGGACAGATATCTGGGCTACCCCTGACCTGATTATCGCATACCGCAGAGCAGTTGTCAGAATCTGAACTGCCATCTTTGGATCTGATATCGTATTATTATAGACTGTTATCGGCCGGAAAAAGGCATCCTGATCAATCTCCTGAAACCCTCCTGGTCCGGCGTACTGCATCTCAACCTGCCCGTTCAGTGAGATGACTGATGCATGATCTTCTTTTGCATCATACAGTCCGGTTGCAAGATTCGTCGCCCCCGGACCTGCTATCGTAACACAGGCCGCTAACTTCCCGGTAAGTTTATTGTAGGCCGATGCCGCCATCGCTGCGTTCTCCTCATGCCTGAAGAGAGTAAACCTGACTCCAGGGTTCTTCCGAATTGCATCAATAATGCCCAGAGAACTTGTACCGGGAACTCCAAAAAACTCAGTGACCCCCCATGCAGCAAGCTCGGCAATGAGAATATCAGAGACAGTCAGATCTCCTGAACGTTTTTCAGGAGAAAGAGGAGTAAAGGCATCTTTCCCAGCCTTACATACAGGACACTGCCAGGTACCGACAAGATCTTCAAAACGGGTCTTAGGAGGGGTTTTAGTTTTAGATTCTCCAATCTCTTCATCATATATATAGGAGCAAATGCGACATTGAAATCTGGTCATGGGATTCTATGAGTTAGAAGGGGGTACAGAGATATATAGATTCAGCTATGCAGATCTGCCGAAGTGTGTACAGGTAATTCAACGGGTAGAGATGAGGAACATGCACAAACTTATTTGTTTCACGGTCAAACGATCGCAGACCTATGAAACGGATCATGCTGCTTCTCATGCTCATCGGAAGCCCCATCCTGATCAGCACTGAAACTACCGGCCTTCCCATGCCGGGTGCAGGAGTTGTTTCCGCAGATACCGCCAGGATCTCTGGTTCGACATACTTTACCTACCATGAACCATCGGTAATTGATCCTGCTGATCTCACCTTTGACCGGAGAGAGACATCAGTATATGAGACACCCTTTCCCTATGGCTCGGTGGCGGGATCGGACGACCATTATACCGATTACCTGACATCAGGCAGGGTACCCATTACTACCCAGAGAACAGGCAGATATGCGAACCATATGTCATTTTTTGATATCCACAATACTCTTGATATTGATGTATACCTTACCCTGACGCCGATTCCTTTTGGAGAGCAGAAAACTATGTTCGTCCCGGGAGGAGAGACAAGAATTATATCAGAGATACCAGATGGAACCTATGGAATCTCTGTGGAAGCAGGGTATGCCTGGGATGAGAAATCAGCGAGTTTTGGGACAAAAGTAGCATACTACCAGCCGGCTGAACTTATATCCTTTGGAAATATACCGGGGGGATTTGAGTATACCATCAGGGAATTATATCAGACCAGTGAAGACCTGCATTCCCTTCAGGTGCTCTCAGAAGAGAGCCAATATTTGTAACCTTTTTTCCAGATCACGAAGAGCGGGAAGCTCTGACTTTTCTGAACCGTTCAAGAAGCTCTTTGAGGAGCGGTTTAGAAGGGATCAGAAGAATTCCGGCATCTATTTCATGCTGCGCACAAATCATGTCAGTTTTAAAGAGCAGTACATGATCCATCTCATTATCCAGCTCTTGTGCAGCGATGACTGACTCGATAACTGCATGAGGCATGTCAACGACCATCGATGGCGGGGATGGGAGGAGAATGATCGAGAGAAGACTTGCAAAGGCATCGAGGAAGGTAGAAGTCATAATATTGCCAACCTCATGAAGCATACTTTTGTCCATCTCATCGATCTCCCGATCCTCATCAGGGGTACCGAGCATTATCGATGACAATTTGATGATAGATGCGTGGGGAACATGAAGGATGATTGAGCCATCCCCGCTTACCTGACCGCGGATATGAAAGAGAACCATTGCAGCAACAGAATCATCAAGATACTGCTGAAGATGGGCCAGGTTTACCATGATGATATTCTGCAGGTGGATATCCACCTGAGTCGAGAGGAGAGAGGAGAGAGCGGTTGCTGCATTCTGTGCCCCGGCATTTCCGAGTTCCCAGATTTCATCAGCCTGCTGCGGGGTGAGAAGAGTACTATCGTCAGTGATAATTTCTGCGCTCATGGGTCAGTCCTGTATAAGGCAGTATCATACCTCAAATGAGATATGCCTATCCCTCTGATCATCATCAGAAAGATCATTCTCACCGGATTTGACCTTTTTTTGCTTCAAAAAAAATCCAGAGTCTCATCTTCGCAGGGATGGATGTGACTCATTCCTTGCCAGATGACGGTTCAGGAGATACAGGCCGATGAGGAGGACAGGCATGATGATGTCAATATACAGGATCAGCCCGGCATTATTTTCAGCCATATTATGAACATCCTGAATCTGAATTAGATGTACAATACCGGCCCCTGCCATAAACACAGTATATGAGATAAGTGTCGCTTCTCTGAACGACCCATCCCGTATGACTGACAGAAGACCAAGAATCCCCAGACCTAGGTTGGCAAGACCCACTTCCTGCTGAAAGGGATTGCCAACCCCCCAGCCAATGGATGCTGCAACCTGATCCGCAAAGAAGGTATGACCGATAAACCCCCATATCCCGCCAAGGCCGATGATCACTCCAAATGACCAGATGAGAAGGCACTCAGTAATCCGTAGACGACTGGTATTCCTTGGCTCCAGGACTACCTGAATCGCTGTCCCAGCCAGAGTGATGATGATGAAGAGCAGAGAGAAGATAGCTCCTGTTGATGTCATGTTCTGGATGGTTGATCTCTATACAGAAAAAGAGAGAGGGGTACCATGGAGACTTTTTGGCAGCCGAACCTGAACGATCTGTTTTGTGCCTTCGTGGAGATATGCCCCTTCACCCCCACAGATCCGGGATTCCCGCTCAAGAAAATGAATCCTTCGGTCCTGCCAGGGCGCACCGGTCATACCTGTTGATGATATGCTGAGCAGAACTCTGTCTTCCTCGTCAGATACCGAGAGGGAGATCGTTTCCGCACCTGATATCGTCATTCTTTCAAGAATGATGACAATCAGATCCCTGATCCGATCCCTGTCTGAACAGACGAGGGAAGAGGCCAGTCCCTCTTCCTTCCTGATAGTAACAGAGTCAAAGAGCGGAAGATGTGCAACACGGGAGAGCAGCGCCTTTGCATAAAGATCAGGGTTATCACTTACATCCAGAAATTCTTCATCAGATACCGGAATGGTCCTAATATCAAGAAGAATCCCAGATATCAGGCTGGTGAGATCAACCTCATCACAGACAGGTGCCGGGTCTGAACCCTGAAAGATCTCCAGGTAATCAGCAAGCATCCGTTGAGCACGGGAGATAAGCGAATGATCTACCACCAGATCAAGGCGATCATGATGAATCATCCGGTTCAGTTTCTGAGTAATCTGACCGGCCTTAAGCGCGAGCCTGACATCATCGGTTTTACCTTCACCATGGAGCAGGGCAAACTGGTTAAAATCATTGAGGAGTTCATCAATATGGTCTGTCCTGATCATTGCCCGTATCTTAATTACCGCCTCCTGTTCCCCAAGGGTTTCGAGGAAGTATTCCAGGGCTATCAACCGTCCTGAGATGATGGTAAAAGTCTCGGCAATATAATCCATCAGTTCCTCAGAGAGTGCGGCCAGGTAGTGCTCCCTCTTCTTATCCTCTTCACCATTCCCGGAGAGCCTCATACTCTGAATGGAAACAGTCTCTTCCCTGATGATGAAATAAAAAACCAGCAGACCAGAGATGATGGTAAGGGTTGTCAGGATACCGGTTGCGGCAAGAGCCTCGGGGGGCATCGAACTGAAGAACCAGGTGAGTACAAACCAGATCATCTCAATACTCAGACCAAGGATAAAAAGCCGCTTCGCACTCAGCACACCCCGCCACATCCAGCTGGCGTATCCTGCAAGAAGACCGGCAACCATGGTTGTGATCATACCGATTATTCCTGATACCCCGGTAGTACTTCCATAATAGAGACCACCTACGATACCACAGCCAAGCCCGATAACAGGGCCCCCGAGAAGACCTGCAATGATGGGTCCAAGGTCTCTGAAATTTATGGTAACACTGGCGAGGTCGATACTCCCCAGGGTTCCGAATATCGAGAATATCCCAAAAATTACAATTATCCAGGACTTTTCGATGAGAGAGAGAGAACCAGTGAGGATATCCTGAAATGTCTTTGATCTGGTCAGGACAAAGATCATACATGCCAGGATGGCAATGCGGCCCAGGAGCGGGGTCACGACATTCCTGGCAGAACCACTTCCTATGATAAGACCAAATCCGAGGAGTATCACAAGGCCCAGCAATAATCTCCATAATTGAATGGAGGAGATACAATCAGGCTTTAGAGAATCGATGAAGTGTAACACAGTGGGGGATTCAGATCGTACCTGGCCCCGGGATCGGTTCTTCTCATTGATGAAATACAAGGTAATAATCAGACCAAGGAGAATCATTATCAGAGAGCGAACCATCACTTCAGTGAGCGAGAGATGGCCTTCACCAGTCGACTGAGAAACCTGACCCAACAATAACAGGGGGGCAAATCCAGCTAATCCGGCTCCAATCCCAAGTAGGATCAGATTCAGGTACGAAAAAATCCCTTTAGACCGGAGGGAATACCATCCTGAGAGTAACCCAGCAAGACAGGATCCGACAAGCATACTCATACCAGGAGCGGTTTGTGGATCCAGAATCAATCCGCTCATAACTCCGGTGATTATCCCAATAACCGGGCCACCAAAAAGTCCGGCAATGACTGGTCCAAGGATGAGAAAACTTGACAGGACGGATCCATACCATACATCAGATACAATTCCTGATATACAGAAGAGGACCATGACCGTGATTATAACTATCTGATCTGCCCGTTGAAGTGCCCCCTGTCTACCCCGGATAAGAATCCCGGTCTTATCGAAGAGGTAGAGGATGAAAAGGAGGAGCATAAGATGTTCAATAGTAGGAAGATGCACTTCAAGGTTGACCTCTTCACGAAACAGTGTAGTAAGAAGGAACGCCGCACTTCCGATGCTCATGATCAGGATCCACAGGTGAGATCCCCGGGCATGCTTTGGAAGGTGTGAGTCCAGGTACAGAATCATGAACCCAACGATGGCAAACATCAGGGAGGCAATCCCATAGATATACGAAAGGATATCCTCATGGCTTCCGGAGAGGGGGATTACACCCATGAGGAGACAGAATAGAACAACAACCCCCTGATAGAGTCTCTTTTCAGGAAATCTACTATCAGACACTGAATGCAGGATTGATGCGATAGCCCGGGCCCTCCCATCAGCCCCTGCTAGAAGAACACCAAACAGGAGTATATAACTTGTGACAATAAAGACTGTCAAACCATGGGGAATATGATGTAATGCTTCGATAAGACCAGGAATGAGTTCAGAGTGCTCAGGAACGATACTGCCAAATGCCACAAAGGCAGTAGTGAGGAGCCCGATCAGGATAAACGTAAATCCCTGACCAATTCTGATAGACTGAATCTGCTCGGTCAGATACCGCGAGCCATGCCTGACGCCAACCTTCTCCTTCAGCCATACAGAATAGAGCAGAAGGCTCAGTCCTGATCCAATACCGAGCATCATGGGTGAAACATCAGTAATAAATTCAGAACCGAAGTTGAGATCCAGCAGGCTCGTATCCAGGTCCAGACCACGAAGACCTAACAGACAGTATGTAGTACCGGCTATCATCACCCCGGCAATGCCAAGCATCACATGTTCAAATACAGTAAATGATTTTCTGATAAGAAAGAGCAAGGCCGCACATATGGTTACCAGGGCACCGACCTCTTCACCAAACCCGGGAATAATGAGGTGCAAAAAACGCCCAGAGTAGAGAGCTATTCCCCCGTAGGCTATCATCTCCAGGGTATAGATCAGGACCATAAAATAGACCTCCCAGTTCTTTGGACCGGGAAATCCATGGAGACCATCAAAGATATGATTGCCGGTTGTGAGGGTATACCGGGCAAGCCCTTCGATCAACGCATATTTGTAGATCAGAATGAGTCCAACTACCCACAGGAGAGAGAATCCATAATGATACCCCGAGAGGAGGGATTCAGGAAACCCTTCCCCTGCCATCTCAACGGCAAGGATCAGACAAGGTCCCAGGAAGAAGACAAAACTTAGATACCAGGGGATAATCCTTCCTGGCTCAGCGTGCGTATTCGATTCCACATCAGTGTGAAAAGGTTCATGTTTCATGATATCCTGTAAGTTCGTTGATACTCAGATAGCCTCATATGATCATAATCCAGGGATCTATGCAAGTCCCTGGTGCAGAATCACCGGGTTTATAATACCCACAGTCGCCCCGCCAATCCCTTCTAGCAGGAGCTGGATAGCGATAGCAGCAAGGATAAGTCCCATAAGTCTGACAAGGATCTCAATACCCTGTGTTCCCAGCATCTTTCCAATCATATCAGATGCAAGATTGAGAAGTGTGATAAAAATAACAATACCAAAGATTACGAGAAGCCCGCCAAAAAATGCTGTATCACTGGGTGCCTTGCTTCCAAAGAGGATTGCCGCAGCAATAGAGCCAGGTCCAACATACAGGGGAATCCCCAGGGGAACGATGATTGTTGGCAGGACCGATCTGGTCTGCACCAGAGGCTGATTATCATCATCATCTGTTCCTGATATGGCCCGGTTAATAGAAATGGTATGAAGCCCGCTCATCATCGACATGCCGACTCCGAAGAGAATTATTCCCCCGGCTATCTGAAATGATGGGATGGTGATACCGAAAAAGGAGAGGACAAGCTGGCCAGTGATGAGAAAGAACGACATTGCAAAGAGTATAAACAGTGAAAGATACAGAGCAGTCTTCCTCATAACGCGAGGATCCAGATCTCTGGTATATGCGAGAAAGAACGGCAGATTCCCAAACGGGTCCAGGATCGCAAAAAAAATCCCTACCGCTCCTAGGATGTAACTAATATCTCCCGGCATTGCTCTCTTACTATGTATGTTTCACATAGTTATTTATTCACCAGAGAGACAGGAGCCAGGGTAACAATATACATAAGTATCTTCGATCCATTCCATGGTAAGTATTATACAATTCACCTTACAGATCAGGACATACGGTAAAAAACAGGTTTTCGAACCAGAATGAATCATCTGAAGGGAAGGACAATACTATGTGGATAAAACAAACTTTCGTGCATTAAACCGAGGAGAGAAGGGTGATGGGAGAGAAACAGGAGCGGATTTTAGCATTCTATTTCACAAATACCGGAGGAATGCGCCCTAATAATGAAGATGGACTGCTTGTTCAGGAGATCCTCATTTCAGACCGGTCAATGGAGAGCCCGGGCACTTTGGAGATCCCTTTTGCAGATACATTTTTTTGTGTTGCCGATGGGATCGGAGGAGAACAGAGGGGAGAGATCGCAAGCAGGATGGTGCTGCGCAGCCTGCGTGATCACGCCTCTGCGATAACGGATGAACCAAGTCTGCTGAATGCTCTGAAAGAAGCAAAATCAGACCTCGACCGGTATGGTACAGATCATCCTGAATCTTTTAACCTCGGATGTACGATGTCAGGAGTTATCCTGAGAGGACCACAGATCATCACCTTTAACATCGGGGACTGTCGTGTATACCGCCTTAATGGGAAGTTCTTCCAGCGGGTTACCAAGGACCACTCTATCGTTCAGAGCCTTTTTGAAGACGGGGTTATTACAGAAGAGGATATGAGACATCATCCAAAGAGAAATATCGTTACCTCTTCGATATCCGGAGATGGAAAACCTGACTCGGTTGAGGTTTTTTCAACAATTCTCAACCGGAGGGAGAAAGAGACTCTCTTTCTTTGTTCTGACGGAGTGTGGGGATGCTTTGCCCATGAAGAACTGGAGATGATATATGAGAAATTTCATGGGATTGAGTTCTGTGAAAAACTTCTCACCGCTTCTCTTGCCAGAAGAGTATCAGACAATATTTCAGTGATTATTCTGAATATTTTCCCTGCTGAATAATATGAGTTCACTGGTGGTTGCCTTTGTAACGAGGGATGAACCCGATACACCAGGACAAACCCTGGCTGAAGAATGGCTCTTAGAGTACTTCCATGAGAAGATGAGTACTTTGGTTCGTCTTCAGAATCAGATAGATCGGGCCCTTTTCGTGGATCACCAGGAAACCGACGGTCTGAGTCGATATGCAGAGAAGATCGTCGGGGAGTATAAAGAAACAACCGCTGATGCCGTGAGCAGAGTTGAAGCTGATATCCAGCGGTTTAATCTTCGGGCAGAAGAGATAGCAATCTCGCTTACTGAACTTGTTCTGGAGACACAGGAAGCAGCAGCCGCAGCAGAGGCATTACAGACAGATATTGATGAACTTTTTCGCCTCCTGCTTACAGAAGGGATACTCGGCCAGGAACATCGGGAATTTCGCAGACTGAATAACCAGTACAGGGAGATTCTTTCAGGTGAATCGGCAACCGAGAAGGGTGCTGCACTGCAGGCTCTCCATGATGAGATGGGCGAGCAGTACCATCACCTGAAAACCAAAAAGATACAGCAGACCAAGCAGTTGCACCGGTTGCAGCAGAAGATGCAGGATATCAGAAAGATACAACTTACTGGAAGCAACCTTGAAACATACCGGGATATATCCAAACGGTTCTCAAATATCAGGACAATTTCAGATGCGGATCAACGTGATATGGAACTTTCCGCAATCGAATATCAGATCAGCCGGCTTGGTGACGAACTGGGGATTATCGATTTTATCGATCTTTCAGGTCTTACCGAGAAGACCATACATTCAATCAGAACTGCCGACCCCCAGGATCATACCAGACATAAACTGAATAAAACTGCAGCGATTCGACGAGAAGCAGCCCGATTTCTAAGGAGGATCAGAAGACTCAGCCCAGGATCCAGATATTGTACAACCGAGATTAGTTCCCAGCTTGAGAATGAAACATCTGCAGAACGTCTAACCCTGCTCAGAGATCATCTCCAGCTTGAGTACGGGATGCTCAAAGAGCAGATTGCAGCCCGGCTAGTCATCCATGAAGAGCTTACAGGGATGGTGGAATCGCTCTCTAAGGAAAAGAGCGATGATGATCTGGTTCGTGCAGTGGTTGATATGTCACAGGAAGAGACCGTAGATCGACGGGAGTTAGCAATCCTTCGCAGGCAGTATGTCGGATATATGCTCAGAAGACCACAGACCAGATCCCGGTATGAGCGAATGATTGTTATCAGGAGAGTACTTGCAGCCCTGCAGGAAGGAGGATATGCTGCCTATAGCCACACACTCAGCCTACAAGAGCCGGCAGATACCCTGGCGCAGCAGGAAAATCTCCTCCTGGGTTCTGGTCTCAGCCCATATCAGATTCAACTGGCACTCAATCAATTTGATGAGTTTGTCTTCAGGTTTGTCAGGCTGGTCAAATCAGAAGATGACCTCAGACACAAAGATATCTGGACCGAACAGGATCAAAAAGCTGCTACTATCTGGTGCAACCGGTATAATCAGATCATGCACCGACTCGGTCAGATGGGATGTCAGATAGATGAACGGGTGAGAAGAGAGCCTGCTGATATTGCAGCACTCTATATTGTCAGGCCTGAACCCGCAACCACTACCGGCAGTTATCAGGATAATCCAAGTAACGCAATTTAAGCAGAGGCATGGATAAGCAGGGAGAGAGACCGATCGTCAGAGATAGCACCATCACAGCTGGCAGAGTCCAAAAAAAGACCCCCTCCCCATCCAAACCAACCGGTGCCAATCCCCCTGAGATGACCAAGCAGGGACGAATGTTCCGGTCGTATCAGTTGGTATCACCATTTCCGGCAGCCGGGGGCGAAGCTGATATCTGGCTGGTTCGAAAGGACAACAAGGATTTAATTCTGAAGCATTACCGGCTCGGAATCGAACCCAAGATCCCGGTCCTGAAGAGAGTGACTGAAATATGCCAGAAAAACCCTCACAATCTTATCAGGATCATAGAGTACGGATATGATGAGAGAACTGGAAGATGGTTTGAGATCCAGGAATATGCCAGGAAGGGATCACTCAAAGATCTTATCCAGGGACAGGGAATAAGTAGATTTCCATTCAAGACGATAATTGATCAGGTAACGTCCGGTCTTCACGCACTTCACACCGGCAATATTCTTCACCTGGATCTCAAACCGTCAAATATCCTGATCAGAAGCATCAGGCCACTCAATCTGATATTAACCGATTTTGGAATCTCAACACTGCTTGATAGTGAACTTTCCAGACAGATTACCTCCACAAAGGGAACGCCAATGTACTGGGCTCCTGAGCAACTGGGTAATGTAGTTGGCAAAGAGGCTGACTTCTGGTCACTTGGGGTGATTGCCCTTGAGATCCTCCAGAAGAAGCACCCGTTTGAGGGTCTGAATCAAAACCTTATCCTGACCACACTCTCAAGCCGGGGTATCGTCGTTCCACCGACAATACGGCAGGATTATGCCATCCTGGTGAAGGGACTGCTGACCAGAAACCCGAAGAGGCGCTGGGGAGCGGCAGAGATACGACGATGGCTGGATGGCGCCCGGGATATCCCGGTCTGGTATGAGGAGGAGATATCAGCAGATCAGAGAGCCAAAAAACCGTATGAATTCAGAAACAAGAAATTTTACAACCTCCAGGAACTCATCTACGCCTTTATCAACGATCCGGTCTCATGGGAGGATGCAAAACGGCATCTTGGCAGAGGATACCTGACACGGTGGCTTGAATCGACTGAACAATACCAGCAGGCTGTTGAGATAGCAAAATCTCTGGATGAACAGACTGATGAGGATGAGAGGCTTCTTTACTGTGCTGCACGACTCAATGATGAAATCCCTTTCACGCTGTATGGGAAAGTTATCGATGTCCCAAATATCATCCTCTTTCTTGGGAAATATCTGCGTAGAGAGAATGTCCCGGTAGAAGAGAAGATAATCTCCAGTCTGTTCTCAGGTGAGATTGAACGAATTTACCTGAAATATTCAGAGATTGTCGCCAGAGAAGACGACCCCTCTATGCTCCCAAGGCTCTTTTCATGGCTAAAATCAAATATCAGAGGGTCGGTTGAGAAGAAACTCCTCTTTCATTATGCCAAGGCGCTCAAAGAACGAGAGGACATTGGCCTCCCCAGCCAGTGGGATGCTGAGGCTGTCCTGAAGATCCCTGATATCCGCAAAAGGTTCATCGGGGTGAATTCAGTTACTGACGCAGAGGCATGCCTGCAGGATCTGGAGGTTGCATACAACCATATCATAGAGAAAGGGGGCGTTGATGCAGAGCTCCTCGTTGCATTTGCTTCAGTCTTTGAAGAACTCAAAATGCAGGAGTACGCACAAAGATGCCTCAAGAGAGCACGAAAACAAGATATTAAAGTTGTCAGCCTTCATTTTAGCAGAGATACCGGGTTTGCACGATTCAGACGATTCTCAGACATACTCCGAACATATGAGCGGGATATCAACCGGTTGTCATCAGATCCCTGGCATGAGAATGCACAATTCTGGAAAGAACAGTCCCTTATCAGGTTGGAACAGAAAGAACTGGGACTGGCATTATCAGCAGCCGAACGATTTATTGAACTGGAAGAGAAGAACCCTGAAGGATGGGCAATGCGAGGGCTTGCCCTGTTCCGGATCGGAAGGGTCAGGGAGGCAGAATTTTTCTTTTCACAACCAATGATAGCCTCCTCACAAAGCCCCCTGGTCTGGTTGCTCAAAGGGGAGTTCCAGGAGGAAAAATCAGATTATACTGAAGCACAAAACAGTTTTTACCGGGCAATCTCTCTTGATGGCAGGTTTATCAAGGCCTATTTAGGACTGATGAGAACCCACATTGCAGAGAAGAAGTACAAAAGTGCAATTGAGATAAGCGAGAGGATCATCCAGATCGATCCTGAAGAACCCATGGCACTCCTCTACAAAGCAGATGCTCTCCATCTTTCTGGAAATGTCACTGAAGCAATGCGCATGTATGAGACACTCTGTAGTAAAAAGGACGGCCATACCCTCTCCTGCATCAGGCTTATCCGGTACCAGATAAAACTCAAACAATTCACTGAAGCAGAGCGGATTATTGACAACCTCATCCGCAAAAAAGCCACTGATCCCCAGATACCCAGACTGAAGGCGTTCCTCCTGATTCAGCGAAGAAAAAGAGAAGAAGCCCTGCCATACCTGATAGAGTCGCTACAGGAGGAGCCCCAGGATCTCTGGACACTCAAGGCTGCAGCCGACATCCAGATATCTATCAGGGAAGAGTTCCCGGCTCTGATTTCAATGGAAAAGATTCTCAGGATCGAACCTGATAACCTGACCTATCTGGAGAAGAGAGGAGGAATTTTTCTCTCGATGGGATTCTTTGCCGAAGCTGCCAGTGACCTACGGCGGGTCATTGAATCCGGTACCATGACAGCAGAACTCTATTCCCGGTGCGGTGATGCGGTCAGGATGCGAAATCTACACATATATGGCGCAGAACACTTCCTCCGTGATATTCCGGCACAAGGAAGGGCCGAGTGGAGTGTAAACCTCCAGTATCTTGATATCAAGCTGGTTGAACTCAATCAGGTGATGATCCAGACGCTTGAAGAAGCAATGGACCTGTATTCAAAGGCCCTGGCAGGCAGGGATAATTACCCGGACGCATGGAACGGAAAAGGAATAGTGGCCTGTGTACTCAAGAATTATAAAGATGCGTTGACGTTTTTTGACCGGGCACAGAAATTAAATCCGGGTGTTCCTGCATATCAGGTTAATAAGGCAACCTGTACCCTGCTCATGGGAAATACCGATCAGGCAACTCACCAGTTTCATAATGCGATAAGCATATACCCTCGTGATCCCTACTTACTCGATCGATATGCAACCCTGTACAGTATATTTACCCAGGACAAACAAAAAGCAGTGAGTCTGGTGAATCAGGCTGTCAGAATGAACACACAGAATGATCCTATCATTCCCTATCACGCGAATCAGATTCTCAGGTCAGCAGGAAGAACAAGTGAGGCCGAAGCTACGCTCGAACAGATCCGCAGGATCGATCCTTGGTTTGTCTTTCCCGACCGATAGAACAGAGAATTTAGAGAGAACCGCATTAGAGGTATTATGACGAGTGTTTGTACTCTCCCTTCATGGACGCGCCATCTCAGAAAGTATCTCCCGGTCATTCCCCAGTATCTCCTTTCAGGGAATGTGTATGATGTCTATCCCTTGGAGATCAGCGGGAGTATTACCACATTACGGCTTCCCGATTATATCAGAGCAGTTCTCATAAGTGAAGGCTATGGCATTGTACTTCAATATGAGCCGCTCATCGGATTTACTCTCCTCCACGGCGAAGCAGATATTATCCAAAAGATATCCGGCGAGCAGATTACCGCAGAAAAACCACTCAAAGTACCCCCCCGCAAGGCTGCTGAGATCATCGGAAAGGTAGTCAGCAACCGGATTTCATACACCGCTATTCTTATCAACTTTGCATCGCGACTGGCAGCCGGAGCAGAGGATGAGTTATCAGAGTTCTATTATCAGATGTTCAGACAGTGTCAGATAGCAGAACCGCGTTTGATTACCGGAAGTTCGCATCCCCGGTACAATCCTATCATCTGGATACTTGATACTGAGAAGGATATCCCGGGATGGTATACCTCCAGCAATGCACGAGTGCGATCAATTATCCTCCCCCAACCTGACTGCGGGGTCAGAAGAGTGATCATCAGTGCTCTTGTCAGAAATATTTCTGGATTTGCAGATCTATCAGAGGGAGACCGGGAACGACAGATTAGTACTCTGGTTGATGCAACCCAGGCTCTGTATTTAAGTGAGATCATCTCAATTGTTTCGCTGGCCAAACGGGATGATATCCCCCTGCATGAGATGAAAGGGGCAGTTGTGCAGTATCAGACCGGGGCAACTGAGAATAGATGGCTCAACCCCGGTATCCCGGGGATTGGCGAGGCAGAGTCCTTCCTAGGAGAACGGATAAAAGGTCAGACAAGGGCAGTCAGAACAGTTTCTGATATCCTGAAACGGTCAGTTTTGGGATTGTCAGGTCCGTACACCCACCAGAATGTTGAGAGACCCCGGGGGGTGATCGTGCTTGGTGGTCCGTCAGGTGTTGGAAAGACCGGGCTGGTCATGGCAACAGCCGAGCTCGTTTGCGGGTCAGTAACCGGAGCGGTACGATTTGATATGCAAGCTTTCCGGGGTGCATCAGCAGTGCACCAGCTGATAGGTGACGGGAGACCAGGAGAATCAGAAACACATAGCCAACTGACTGGTGCCGTACTGCAAAACCCGTTTTCAGTGATCATCCTTGATGAGATAGAGAAGGCATCTGCAGAGGTGCTTGATCTCCTGATTCAGATTCTGACCAGAGGGTACCTGATATCAGGGAAAGGCGAGCGGGTTGGTTTCTCTGAAACTCTAATATTCTGCACCTGCAATACTGATACCGTTCTCTTGCCCCACGAAGGTCAGATATCAGAATCTAAGGCAAAAGAAAGGATAGCAGCAGCTATCAGAGAGATTTTTGCCGTTCAAAAAGGGCGGCCGGAATTATTCACCCTGATTTTTGACAACTTGATTATCCTTGAAAGTATATCAGATCAGGCTGCCACTGAGATCTTTGAAGGAATGCTTTCAGGGATAATTAGTAACCTTTATAATACGCAAAAAATATCAGTACAGATAGGTGTAGATGTTCGCGCCAGATTACAACAGATCTGTTGTGCAGATCTGACAAGAGGCGGAACTGGAATTGGATCTGCTCTGGAGAGGAGTTTTGCAGATCCTCTTGCCCGTGCGATATGCACGCGGGGGGTTTCTCCCGGAGAGGTGCTCATTGTCAGGAATATTTCTGAACAGGACGGAGGATGGGAGGTTTCCCTGTCCGGTGTTTCTGATCTCCACGAATAAGAATGGTACTGGAAAAGATTTGTGATGTCTGCGGGATGGCTAACCCGGCAACCGAGATGATCTGTCAGAGATGTTTCTCAGATATCTCGGGTAAGAAACCGGTAGAAAAACAGCCAGTCCGTCAGCCAGAACGACCGGGAGTAATCAAGAAACCACCGGTCAGAAAGATTGAGAAGCTTGATCTGGATAATGACCGCACCATCAGAGAACTCAAACCACTCATCCTAATCATGTCTCCCGGAAAGATGATCACGGTACATCATGGAGATTCGGTAGGGAGAGACTCGGTAGGAGGGAAGATCCTGCATGAATACAGTACTGTCTCCCGTCACCATGCCACATTTAAATATTTTAATGGAAAATGGCTGGTTAAAGATGAGAACTCTACCAACGGCACCTATGTCGGCGGAAGGAAAGTAACTCCGGATATGTGGTATGAGCTGAAGAATGGAGATACCATCGCATTCTCACATAATTGTAAATTTATCATTGAGACCTGAATGTCAGGACTTCTTGTCCATCATCTCTTCTTTCCGGTAGAGGTCCTCGGACCAGGCCGTCGGGTTGGCATCTGGTTTCAGGGCTGCTCAATCAGATGCAGAGGGTGTATCGCTCCCGAAACATGGGAATTTGATCAAAGCCGATATCTCCCCTTCACCACTCTGAAAAAAAATCTGGAATTCTTCTTATCAAATACTCCATCAGGAGTCACAATATCAGGTGGTGAGCCATTTGACCAAGCAGATGGGCTGTTATCACTTCTAACTCTGATTCGGGAGACCGGGTACACCGACATCATGGTCTATTCCGGATACCAATACGAGCACCTGGTACAGAAATATCCTGACCATTTTCCATATATCGATCTGCTGATATCAGATCCCTTTGAGCAGGAACAGGCAAATACCCGCCTCTGGTGTGGATCAGATAATCAACGAATTCATGTTTTTTCACCAGAACGGTATGATGAAGTGATACTGAACAACCAGGTCTTCCCTGAAGAGAGGAATATTCAGGTTGAACTCATTGATGACAGAATCATGGTGATAGGTATTCCAAAACGAGAGACGGTGAGGGCGATTCAGAAAAGAAACCTATAAAAATATATATTAGTCTCGAACTCATAGTGTCATTATACCGGTTACCAATATGATTAGAGTTCTGTACGTTGATGACGAAGATATTTTACTCGAGATAGGAAAACGGTTTCTTGAGCGTCTTGGAGACCTGTGTGTCGAGACCGAATCATCAGTAGACAGAGCACTCCCAAGACTTGCATCAGAGTCGTTTGACGCGGTAGTATCAGATTACCAGATGCCGGAAAAGAACGGGATCGATTTTTTAAAAGCTATCAGAAAGAGTGAAAATTCCATTCCCTTCATTATGTTCACCGGAAGGGGACGAGAAGAGATAGTAATTGAGGCTCTCAAAGAAGGAGCTGACTTTTACCTTCAGAAAGGGGGAGATCCTGCTGCCCAGTATTCCGAGCTGAAGAACCAGCTGCAGCAGGTAGTCAGAAGAAGAAGGGCAGAAGGAGATCTTCGTGACAACGAGGCTAAATACCGAACCCTGTTTGAGACAGCACAGGATGCCATCTTTCTGATGGACGGGGAGCGCATCATCGATTGCAACCGACGTACTGAAGAATTGTTCGGACGTCATAAAGAAGAGCTCATCAATATATCATTTCAGAAATTGTCACCCGAATATCAGCCTGATGGAGTAAAGTCATGGGAATCGGGAAGAGTAAAAATTCAGCAGGCATATGAAGGAACTCCTCAATTCTTTGAATGGACACATTCCAGTGCTACAGGGAAAGAGTTTATCGGTGAAGTAAGCCTGAGCAGGGTTGAGATATCAGGGACATTTTTTCTCCTGACCATTATCAGGGATATTTCAGAGCGGCGAAAAACCGAAGCTGAACTGCACCAGAAGAGTGAAGAGCTGGCATCATCATATGAAGAACTCCTCGGTGCCGAAGAAGAACTTAAAAGCCAGTACATACAACTGGCTCGAAACGAGGAAGTACTGAGAGAAAACCAGAACCAGTTGAATGCTATCATCCAGGGCTCTCCTATTCCCCAGTTTGTGATTGATAAGGATCATATCATCACACACTGGAACAAGGCACTTGAGAGGTATAGTGGTATCAGGGCTGAAGATGTTGTAGGGACCACAAGCCAGTGGAAGGCATTTTATCAGACCGAACGACCCTGCCTTGCAGATCTGCTCGTGGATAAGAACCATAAGGCGATCGAAGAGTGGTATGTGGATAAATACTCACCATCCCATCTCATCAGTGACGCCTTTGAAGCCGTAGACTTCTTCCCTCATATGGGAGAGGCCGGAATCTGGCTTTATTTTACTGCATCACTCATCAGGGATAGTAGTGGGGAGATTATTGGTGCAGTGGAGACGCTGGAAGATATCACCAGTACCAAACAGTCTCAGGAGGCCCTCATGGAGAGTGAAGAGCGGTACCGGAGTATTATTGAAAATATTCAGGATGTGGTGTACAGAAGCGATGAGCGGGGAAACCTGATCATGGTAAGCCCGAGTGTTCTTCCTCTCCTTGGATACAAAACCCTGGAAGAATGTCTTGGACTCAATATCGCTCAGGATCTTTATTATAATCCCGCAGACCGGAATGAATTTCTCCAGGAAATGATGAAGACCGGTTCGGTGAAGAACTTTGACGTTCTTCTGAAGCATCAGGATGGCAGACCGGTTCAGGTCTCTACCAGCAGCCATTTTTATTACCAGCCAGATGGTACGATGGCTGGTGTTGAAGGAGTGTTCAGAGACATATCTGAGCAGAAGTATGCCGAAGAACAGCTCAGGGAGAACCAGGCAATTCTCAACGCAGTCATCCAGGATTCACCAATACCTGAGTTTGTCATTGATCAGAATCACCAGGTCACCCATTGGAACAGAGCGCTCGAAGAGTTTAGTGGAATTGCAGCCAGTGAGGTAATCGGAACTGATCGCCACTGGGAGGCAATGTATTACACGAAGCAACCATGTGTTGCAGATCTCCTGATTGATGGTGATATGAAAAAGATTCAGGAGATGTACGGGGAAAAAATTCATCGTTCTGAACTGATAGAAGGTGGATATGAAGCGGTAGATTTCTTCCCAAAGGGAAGAGAAACCGGGGCCTGGTTATCCTTTGCAGCCGCCCCTATCCACGATAAAAAAGGTCAGATAATAGGAGCAGTTGAGACCCTGGAAGATATCACAACCCAGGTCATTGCAGAGCAGGAGCTTAAAGAGAGTGAAGAACGGTTCAGAACCCTGTTTCATAATGCCAATGACGGAATTGTTCTCCACCGGATCACTGACACCGGGGTTCCGGATCGGTATATTGAGGTAAATGAGAGTTACTGTCAGATGCTGGGATATTCCAGAGCGGAAATGCTGCAGATGTCTCCAAAGGATGTTGATGCCCCGGAAACCTGGGAAAATGCAAGAAAATATGTTCAAATCCTGGTAACCATGGGACACGCTCGATTTGAGGCGATCCAACGTCGAAAGGATCAGCGAACGATCCAGGTTGAGATAAATGCGCATATCTATACTCTTAACGGGGAACAGGTTGTTCTCTCAATTATCCGGGATATTTCAGAGAGAAAAAAGTATGACCAGGCCGTCAGGGACACAAATCATAAACTGCATCTGCTCTCCAGCATAACCAGGCACGATATTCTCAATCAGCTGACTGCTTTGAAAGCATATCTTGCCCTCTCGATTGAACAGATCAGTGATGCTGATACTCTGGATCTGATGTATAAAGCAGATCGATCTGCCGAGACAATAAATCGTCAGATATCCTTTACCCGGGATTATCAGGATATTGGTATTCATAATCCTGACTGGCAGCCGGTGACAGAAATAATTCATGCCATACTCAACCTGGTGGATCCAGGTGATATTAAGATTGAGATACAAACAGCAGATGTGGAGATATTTGCCGATCCTCTTCTGGAAAAGGTGTTTTATAATCTGGTTGAAAATGCAATCAGGTATGGAAAGACTCTTTCAACAATCTCTTTTTCAGTTCAGACAATTGAACAGGGAATAATCCTTATATGTGAGGATGACGGGCAGGGCGTCCCTGAACATGAAAAAGAAAATATTTTCACCAGGAATTACTATACGAACACAGGATTTGGACTATTTCTGGCACGCGAGATCCTCTCAATAACCGGATTATCTATCACTGAGACCGGAGTGGAGGGGACCGGAGCACGGTTTGAGATCCTCTGCCCTGAAGGTACATACAGAAAAGGGTCTCCATAAGAGGATTTTGGTTTATATGCGATATTATCACAACCCCCATACCGCTGTTCATATGAGGCCGCTCATTGATGCAGTAAGAATGGCATTTATCGATCATGGACATGGCGTCTGCGAAATGCCTCCAAAAAGTTATGTAAATCTTCCGGGAGGCGATTTCAGAACGATGCCATCATATCTTCCATCACTGAACTGTGCTGGTGTCAAGATTGTGAATGTGCATCCTGAAAACCGAAGACACGGTCTGCCAACCGTGATGGCAGTAACCCTCCTCATAAGTCCAGAAACAGGAATGCCTGAAGCGGTACTGAATGCAACGACCCTGACTGCAATGAGAACCGGTGCATCAGCAGCGATTGCAACAGCAGCCCTCAGTCCGGCTGTTCAGGGAGTTCTCGGGATTATTGGGGCAGGAGAGCAGGCTCTTTTCGGTCTTACCGCAATTCGTACGGTATTTGACTGCACAGAGATCAGGATCTGGTCTCGTAAGGAGAGCACCGCACAGAAGTTAGTTGGTATGTTTCCTGATCTGGATATCAGGATAACTGATATCGAACGGGCCTCTGATGCCGATCTGCTCCTCACCGTAACGCCGTCAACAAAGCCTCTCATCAAAAAAGACTGGATTCATGAGGGAACCCACATCAATGCGATCGGGGCCGATGCTCCGGGAAAACAGGAACTCGACCCCGAACTTCTGATCTCTGGACAGGTCTTTGTTGATGATCGGGAACAGGCCATACACTCAGGAGAGATAAATGTCCCGATAAGAACGGGATCCTTTAGACCAGATCAGATCGCAGGAACTCTCGGTGAAGTGCTGATCGGCAAAGCGGGAAGGAAGGACAGGGATGCAATAACTATCTTTGACTCAACCGGAATTGCGATAACTGATCTTGCAGCAGCAGCCCTGGCTCTGAAGAACGGGGAGTATGTAGACCTTCCATTCCTATAAAAAATTGAGGGCAGTCATGTATTTCACATTATGGAGAAGCCCCCCTAATCCTTCACCAGAGCCTTCATCTCAAATCAGGAGTGAGATTTCCCCAAATCCGTTGCCCACTGCTGTATGTCGTACATCTTCAGAGGAGAGTATCATACGGACTGAACATCTGACGAAAATTTTTCGTGAGAGAAATCGGACAGTTATTGCGGTTAATGATATTTCATTACAGATTACACGTGGAGAGATATTTGGTCTCCTCGGTCCCAACGGGGCGGGAAAGAGCACACTCATCCGACTCCTGACTACCCTTCTCAAACCAACATCAGGTACTGCCTGTGTAGACACCTACGATCTTGCCAGTCATCCTGAGAAGATCCGGGAGATCATCGGGGTCTGCCCACAGAACAGTACCCTTGATCTCGAACTCACCGCATATGATAATCTTGAGTTTTACGGAAAACTGGAGAATGTCCCAAAAGATGATCTTGATTATCGGATCTGGCAACTCCTTGAGATGGCTGGCCTTTCAGATCGTGCTCATGCACGAGTCCAGACATTATCTGGCGGGATGAGACGCAAGCTCGAGATAGTACGAGCCTTTATCCATCACCCGCTTATCCTGTTCCTGGACGAGCCGACGATCGGGCTGGACCCTGAAGCCAGACGGGAAATATGGCAGCAGATCGATACATTAAATACAGAAAATACGACGATTATTCTGACTACACATTATATGGATGAAGCAGAGAAACTCTGCAACCGTATCGCATTTGTGGACAAAGGACAACTTATCGCGCTTGATGCACTCGAAAACTTAAAGAAACTAATTCCTGAAGGTGATCTCATTGAGATCGGTTATGATATCCTTGATGAGCGGGTCGTATCTGCAATCAGGAAGATAAGCCTGATAAATTCTGTTGACACAAAGCAACAGAAACTAAGCATTTCTGCAAAAAACGGAAGTAAAGTACTCCCAGAAATTCTTGGAATATTTGATAGGTACTCCATCCCGATGACATCAATCTCAATCCGGTCTCCATCACTCGAAGATATCTTCATTTATCTTACCGGGAGAAAACTGGATGACCCTGGCCACGGAGAGAATCGTGCAACAGCAAGGGGGGGTTGATCCTGATCCGGGGCATGGTCGCTATTTTTACGCGTGATTTCAAAAAGTTTACCAGCAAGCCGTTTGTTGTCGTCATGACGCTCATGATGCCGGTGATGTACCTGGTTATCTTTGGTAATGCAATGGGGGGCACCATCAGCCATATCCCTATCGCTGTTGTACAGGAAGGCCCTCCATATACTGAAACACCGCTTTTCACCGCTGCTGCATATGCTCTGAACCATATACATCAGAAAGATCCAAATCCCAAACTGCTTGATGTTACGGTGTACCCTGATGAGGCAAAGGCCAAGTATGCCCTTTCTAAAGGATTGATCACCGCCGTGGTCATCCTTCCTTCGGAGGTAACCAAGACGAACATAATCCGTCTGTACGTTGACAGTGCCGACTCTATTACCCCTGCCTTAGTAGAATCAGCAGTAAGCGGGGTAATACATAAGATCGGGAATAATAATCCGATTCAGATCAACGAGATATATGGTGATATTAAATACATCCAATTCTTTGGTGTCGGAGTAATTGTGATGGCAATATTTACTTCCACCATGTTCGGCGGTGGTATCGCCCTTATCAAGGATCGGGAGGCCGGGATTCATGAAGGGTATCTGGTCACTCCGGTGCAACGAACAAGTATCATTGCCGGAATTATCGCAAGTGGGACGATCAGGGCGTTCTTTGCAGGGGGGACGATTTTTTTGATTGATCTTCTCATCACGGGTATTACCTTGAGAAGTATAGAAAGCCTTCTGCTGGTTTTTGTCGTGATTCTTATTGCATGTATTGGGGTTACCAGCCTTGTGGTCTCTTTCGCATCCAGATTCTCAGAGCAGCAGGAGTTTGCATCAGTGGTTGCATTTCTAAACCTCATCCTGTTCATGACATCAGGCGCATTTTATCCGGTGATCGGGATGCCAGACTGGCTGCGATGGATCACCGTTATCAATCCAGAGTACTACGCGGTGCATGCACTAAGAGGTATCATCCTCCGCGGACAGGGGCTTGATGTAATCGGAGCCGATCTTATCGCATTGCTCATCTTTTCAAGCATTATGATCGTCCTCGGCATTACCACGTTCAGGCGAACCATGGAATAACATCCATTAATATTCCCTGAGAAGTTCTCTCACCGTAGTTGCCAGAGGTGACAGATCATGTTGTATTGTTTCCCAGATGATCAAGGGGCTAATCGAGTAATACCCGTGGACCATCTTATCCCGCATTCCTGCAAATTCTTTCCAGGGGACGTCGGGTACCTTTCGATTATATCCGGAGAGATTTTTTTATCGCTTCCCCGATAACCACAAAATTGAGTATGATTGCCTCGCGTGTTTTCGGTCGCTAAGCAATTGCTCATATGTTACTCCATCCGAATAGGAAAAAAAGTGGAGATAGAATCATCAATGTCCGTGAGGTAGAGTTTCACCTCGCGTTTAGACATAGATGACCTCGGCGAGAACATCCTGGCGGATCATCGGCTTTAAGGAATCCGAAGTCACGAGATCAACCCGTTCCCCGAGACGCTCTGAAAGAAAATTTTCAAGTTTCATAAAAGTAACAAAACCCACGGATTTCGAAAACTCTACCAGGAGATCGATATCACTCTATTCAGTCCCTTCGCTCCGGGAGACCGAGCCGAACAGGCCAATTATTTGGACAGAATATTCCCGTGCCACTTCCCCTTTGAGTTTTTTTAATGAGGAAAGGATATCCTGCCGGGAGGATCTCATAATAGTACCTAAGATAAAATAGGTGACGTAAATATTGATAAATATTTTATGATTGAAAAGAATTTCCAGGACGAGTCGGGATCTTTCTCTTCAGATGCGTCCGTTTATTTCCTAGAAAAATTTTAAAATTATGACCGGTGAGATTCTCCATGCTGGGAGATATCAAGCCCGACATACTCCTCTTCTTCTGTTACCCGTAGCCCTACCACCTTATCAACGATCAGAGCAAGGATCCAGGTTCCGATGAATGAGTATGCCAGGATGATAAACGCACCACCCATCTGGAGGATGAGTTGTTGACCATTCCCAGCAAGTAGCCCATTCACTCCACCGATAGCAGCAGTTGCGAAGATACCGACAGCAACGGTTCCCCAGAGTCCACCAGTCCCGTGAATGGCCCAGGCATCAAGACTCTCATCCCAGCCCTGTTCCAACCTGAATACGAGGGCAAAGTAACAGAGAACCCCGGAAACCGCACCAATAAGAACCGCTTCCATAGGACCTACAAATCCTGCTGCCGGAGTGATGGCACCAAGACCGGCAATGGTACCTGATATCATGGAGAGAGAACTGGGCTTGCCTTTGTACCACGAGACAAACATATAGGAAAATGTTCCGGCAGCTGCTGCAATATTGGTTACGATGAACGCATTTACCGCAATATTATTTACCGCAAGAGCACTCCCGGCATTGAATCCAAACCATCCGAACCATAGGATGGATCCACCCAGAAGGGTCATGGGAATGTTGAACGGCTGAAGCGAGTATTCACCAAATCCACGGCGCTTTCCAATCACAAACGCAAGAGCGAGTGCAGAAAATCCGGCGCAGATGTGAACGGCGATACCTCCCGCAAAATCAAGGACCCCGATGACCTGTGCCCATCCCCCGCCCCAGACCCAGTGAGCAACGGGATCGTAGATCAGGGTTGTCCACGCAAGGCCAAATATCAGAAATGATGAGAGTTTGATCCGCTCGGCTACCGCAGAGGTGACTATGGCAAGAGTGATGGCTGCAAATGCCATCTGAAAGACCATAAACACCTGCTCAGGAATGGTGTTGCCTTCCATGGTCACCCCGGCAAGAGCAACATGCTCCAGGCCCCCAATAAGACCTCCGATATCAGTCCCAAAGGAGAGTGAATACCCAAAGAAGACCCACTGAAGGGATACCAGGGCAAACGAAACAAACGAAAGGGTCACCATAGAGATGATATTTTTCCGGTGCACGAGGCCGGCGTAGAAGAAGCCGACTCCAAAGGTCATGAAGATGACCAGAGCTGTACATATCAGTACAAAGCCAGTGTCCACATAATTGACAGTCATATTATCAGTATACCTACCAAAGGAGAATCAGATTCTGATCTGTCGCATCAGTCTCAAAAATGCTTATAGAACCGAAGAGGGTACTCGGGAGAATCATTGTGATAGAAAGAAGTCTGTTTCTACCAGTTATAAATGTTTGGTACTCGCCAACATCATCACCCGATACTGGGATCCAAGATGAAACAGATCAGTCAGGGAATACTAAATAGAGATTGATAGCCTGAGGCATCTTTGAACGTTATAAAAAAAAGTAAAATCAGGGTGTATTACCCCATACCGAAAGGGGTAAGAAGAAAAAATGACACTATACCCGGATCACTCATGCCTGAGCGCATCAATCGGGTTCATATTTGCTGCCCGCCAGGCCGGGTAAATACTGCACAGGATACATATGGAGATCCCAAAGAAGATTCCATACGCAACACTAACCAGACTTGATGGTACAAAGACGTACTTTGTAGATCTCAGCATGAGGCTGCTAATGCCATACCCCCCGATGAGACTGAAGATACCCCCAGTAAGACTTCCAACTAACCCAAGGATTGCAGCCTCATAGAGGAACATACTCATGACCTCTTTCTTGAGAGCACCGATACTTCGCATGATCCCAATCTCCCTGACCCGCTCGTTCACTGACATCATCATGATGTTGAAGATACTGACCCCTGCCACGAGAAGGGCTATCCCCCCGATTGCACTCACAAATGTTGAAATCTGGTTAAAGGTAGAGAATATCGTCTCCAGGGTCTTTCTCGTGTCAGTAACCTGGAAGATTTTGTTATTACGCTTGTTAAACTTCTTTTCAATGACCCCTTTCACAAACTCAATATTGTCAAGATCTTTCACTCGCACCACGACTGAGTTATACCCGGTCTGATTGTATGCACTTTTAAACCAGTCCTTTGAGACCACAAGTGCAGAATCAGTACTCACGTCAAAACTCATCCCTCTCGATTCGATGATTCCAATGACCCGCATCATCCCTTTGTCTGATATTTGAATCCGGCTCCCGACCTTGAGATTGTTGTCTGCAGCAAAGTTAGGCCCGATGAGACAACCCGAATCCCCCCTGAGGTAGGATCCTTCCTGAAGATTCATGATATCGGGGATGATATCTGTATCAAGACCGTAGATCGGCCCGGTGATATTTTCAGACCCGATCCGCATCCGATCTGATCCCGATAAGACAAAGTATGCGGTGTTTGGAGAGACCAGACGTTTTATCTCCTGAAAATTCTGATCAGTAATCTTCAGGTTTTCTGAAGACCCACCAGAGTGGGGTGGCCCGAAATTCCCCGATCCCCCGGTGTATGGAGTTACAATGACATTATTGCCCACCTGGGTCAGATTTTCGGTAACGGTGAGGACCATACTATTGCCCAGGATTCCCATCGAGGAGATAGCAACCACCCCGATAACAATCCCCAGCATGGCGAGGATAGACCTGAGCAGATGGATTCGGATATTCCGCTTTGCTAGTTCAAAGAAGATCATGCAATTCTCCCGTCAACAATCCGAATCGTCCGGTGAGAATACTCTGCAATCAGAGGATCGTGCGTCACCATGATGATCGTCCTCCCTTTCCGGTTTAGTTCAGTCATCAGATTCATGATCTCGCCCCCGGTCTTTGAGTCCAGATTCCCTGTCGGCTCATCACAGAGCAGAATTGAAGGGTCATTCACCAGAGCACGGGCTATGGCAACCCGTTGTTGCTGCCCTCCAGAAATTTTCGTGGGTGTGTGGGTGAAGAGTTTATCATCAAGACCAACTGAACGAAGAACATCTCGTGCATGATCCTCAAAAACCGGCCCCTGAGCTTTGAGAACCTGAGGGAAGGTCACATTTTCCACGACATTGAGGAGGGGGAAGAGGTTGAAGTACTGAAATACGAATCCTATGGAATCACGACGAAGACGAGTCAGATCATCATCATCCATATCTCCGGCAAGCACCCCATCAATCCTTATTTCACCTGACGACGGTGTATCAAGACAACCCATAAGATTGAGGAGGGTGGTCTTTCCTGACCCTGAAGCGCCCATTATTGAGACGAACTCCCCTTTTTGAACCTGAAAGGAGATATGATCCAGGGCGATTACATCTCCGGCAGGTAGAGGATAGATCTTCACCACATCAGTGAACTCAATGACGGGAACACTGCTCATTGTTTCCCACGCACCCGGTATCTCCGCTGATAATACCAGTATCCACCCGCTCCAAGCGCTATCAAAAGAATCGCAGCTTCAGTTACGGGGAAACCGCCACTCTTCTCTTTCGCTTTTAATGGGTCTTCCAGCGTCAGATCAAGCTCAAAGGGGCGATCATACCGGTTTCCATCCTGATCCCTAAAGGTTACGATGACCGGAACACTGCTGGTCTCATTTGCCGTAAAAGTGAGATCAAAACTTGAAAAATCATCAGGTTTCAGTGCTCCGACAACCGATGTCTTGTATGGATAGACGGGGGCCGCCTTTCCCCCTGATGTTACTACAACAGAGTATGCCGTGGTGAGACCAGCATTGGTAACATCACCGGTGACATGGTACAGACCATTCTCTTTCTTCACAATCAGGTTCGAGAGATCAGGATCTGCCTGTTTCTTATCAGGATTAAAGGTAACCGGCACTACGAGTTCTGATTCATGCTGATTATCGCCGTTTGAGTACTGCAGGGTGAAAGTCAGATTTGTCTCCTGATTTGGCGTAATAGCAAATACCGGCTCTCTCATACCACCGCCCTCTATACTACCAAGGAAGAGATCAGCAGGAACACTTTCTATCCCGTCACCAGTGATCACAATTCGTGCCTCACGTACCAGGTTTCTCCGGGGATTTGATACCTGAACATGCAGAGTCTCCTTCTTACCCTGGGTAAACGTATCAGGTTTATCAAGGATCGAGAGGGTCAGCGGAGTGTTATCTACCTGCAGGTACACAGGTAGACGCATCCCGGCATTGCGAGAACTGACTGAGAATACCGGATAGTACTTCCCTTCAGCACAGGCTGCATTGATTGTAAAAGTAAATACCCGGCGATCTTTGGCTCCTATCCAGATAGTCGTATCGTATGAGTTACTTTTCAGTTTGATATCATTGTCATAGACCGTAGCATAAGTAACCGGTACATTTTCGGTCCCGGTATTTGTCAATTCTACCGAGAGAATGCCGGTATCATACGAACTGAAAACAGCAGGATCAAGTGAGATATTCGTGACTGAAACCTGTGCCATATCTGATTCTGCAGGGGTATCAACCCCGGATGAGAGACCAGTAGACTCAGGCACAATCCCACATACCAGGGCAGGTATGAAGGTGAGAGATACAAGAACAGATACAACGATGAGGGATATTCGAAGTGAATTGAGAGATTCAGATGCGTTTTTCAGACTGGAATTCGAACCAAATCCGTGCAGTCCTGCTGCCGGTTGTGTATACTTCATTCATTCTCACCGGAATTCTGGGTCGTGACCCCTGTTAATGACATTCGTGCAATACGTACCATATAAAAATCCTTCTGGAAAACAGATCTTCTGTTTCCCGTCATTGACTATGAGAGAAGAAAGGGAGATAATTCAGGAGGTGGATTGCTTACTTCTTATGCGGATGTATATGCAGTACCTCCTCTTCTACTTCTTCGACTTTGTGCATGATCTGATCCAGGAGTGAGAGTACTGCCGGCATCACCACGACCGCTCCAATGAGTGAGAAGAGGACCGCAATGATGGTAGTCAGTCCAAAGTTGCTCACAATCGGGAAGGTAGAAAGGATCAGGGCAGAGAAACCAAAGAAGGTTGCAAACCCTGAAACCAGGATTGCAGATCCAATCTTTCTGACACTATTGCTGATAGCCTCGATGACATCGGGGGTGTTCTCGCGTTCTTCAAGGAACCGTTCCATAACCAGGATGGTATACTCAGCCGCAACCCCAATGGTCATGGATCCAAGGCACGCAGTCATCGGATTATAGTCAATACCCATTACATACATCGCAACCGCATTCCACCCGACGATAGCTATGATTGGTACGATTGGGGTGATAGCATTGATATTCCGGTAGACCAGGCCAAGGAACAGGGCGACCAGGAGGAACCCAAGATAGGTCATTGCTTCCTTACTCTCCACCAGATCACGTATCAGGGAGGTGAAGAGTTCGAAATTACCAGTGATGCTTGTCTGAACACCCGGTGGAGGCTGATTAATTGCAATGTCACCATAGATCAAAGTCTTTAAGTTGTTCTTGGCTTCAGTCTCCAGTTTTACCGTATAGAGTTGAACAACTGCCTCTGTCTTCCCGTTGATGAACTGATGTCTGATACCATCGGGAATTCTCTCGATTGCAGCATCAAGTTCAGACTGGGTTTGTGGCATCTTGCCATTATTATAGGTGATTACATAATCAGCGATACTGACTGCATTGGTGAGTTTATTGCGGGTAAGCAGTTCCCGGTCAGTAAACTCTTTCATCCAGACAACAGTGTCAAGCGATAAGACATTTGTCCCATAGACCAGAATGGGAACCGGGTCGGTTGACCCAACTGTTCTGGAGACTTTATCCAGCGTCAGTTTAGCCGGCATATCAGCCGGGACAAATGCCTTCTCATTGGTGTCAATCGGGATGCGGGAGTCGATCTGGATACCGATAAAGGCAACCAGTATCACCACCAGGAGCACAGGAATCGGGTTTTTTGCAATACTGACCGCAATGTGGGAGAGTACTGCATCCACCTTCTCAGATTGCTTTGACTTCCCAGCGCCCATTGCCTTGTATTTGATCAGGGCAGCGACTAAGGGAATTCCAACTAACGAGGTCATGTAGCAGGTCATCACCCCGATGATGCTCACCAGCCCGAATCCCCGGATCATAGGAACCGGAGATATGAACATTGCTGCAAACCCCATGACGGTTGCCAGCATGGCATACATAACTGCAGGACCAGTTCGCGTGATAGTGATCCGAATAGCATCTGCGAGTGGATTGCTTCGTGCCTCCTCCTCAAGCCTGGCATGGAACTGAATTGCATAATCGATCCCAAGCCCTATCATGACAGGGAATGCAGAGATGACCGCCATACTGATCTGAATCCTGGCCAGTCCCATGATTCCGAAGGTAAGGAGCAGACCGATGGTGACCATAAGAACCGGCAGGAACCGATGACTGACATAGCTGAACAGAATCCCCATGACAATAACCATGAGAATCAGGGCAGCGATAATCAGGGTTGACATCGATTTACCCAGCTCTTTGGACATCTCCTCGCTGAAAGCAGCATCACCCGTTAATTTGACAGATACACCGGGGGGAATGGAAGTGCTGGCGATGAATGAGTTGATGTTCTGCATAGCAGATTCTTTCTTCTCTGTTGACAGCCCTGGATCGAGCACTACCATCGCCATTGTCAGCATATTCGACGGGACATACCGCTTGAGGAGAGAGGGTGAGATCCTGCCTTTAGCCAGAATGACTTCTCCTGATGAGAGCGGAAGCGTCCCATTGTTCGCTTGCTTTATGACATTGGCTATGCTGGTTGTAGAGGATACATACTGAAGATGCCCGATCGGATCCTGAATTGAATCTATATACTGCAGAACTTCAGGGCTTGTAGAATCATCACATTCGATGAGGAGAACCAGCGTATTCTGCTGAAATGTATCAGAATAATGGTTTATCTGAATCCCACGGGGAGAGTTTGGATCAAGGTATGTGTCATTCCCGGTGACCATCGAGAGCAAAGTCATCCCAAAGAGAGACCCAACCATCAGAACGAGAAAGATCTGGGAAAGAAGCCGGGGACGATCGATAACGAGATCGGCGATGACGGAAAAAAATGAACGCATAGGTGTTTCACCCAGGTTCCGGTCAGGAGACCGGAGCTTTGCGCCGTGAGTTGAGATAGTAAGCGCCACCAAGGATGATGACGAGGATGACCGCAAGGACGACCGGGTTACCAAGGAGGGAGCTGATACCTGAAGTTGGGACAACATTGACCGGCACTTTTACCGTATCAGATATCTGACTGTTGTCAAGGGCATCGCGGTACCTGACTTCTGAATCAAGACCATACATCTTCATGGTTGCGCTTGATGCAGTGCTAACCTCAAACTTTGCAGTACCTGATTCACCTGGCTTTATGTCACCAAGGTAGGCCAGATCATCATTGCTGGTAAAGGGATCTACAGCACTTATTCGTGCTTCAGCACTATATGCAGTAGCCTGGCCATCGTTACGGTATAATACCTCGAGCACCTTCTTCTGTCCGGGATTGATCTCCCCTGCCGGGCTGGTTACAGTAAAGGAAACCTTTGCTCCGACTGGTAGACCAAACTCTTCAACAGGTGTCTCAAGGGTTTCTCCGTCATCGTTCTGATAGCTGATCAGAACCTGGAGCGGGTAATCCTGAGGTTCAGCATCTTTTGAGACTGATACCTTGAACTTGGCATCTACTTCTTCCCCTGGTGCAAATTCACCGATATATACGGTGCTGTCTACTGGAATAACCGGTGAGTCACCACTCCGGGTCATCTTAGCGATCGATTTGGTCCCAGTGTCTGCACCTGAGTTTTTCAGTTTCAGGGTGACATAGCCGGATCCTCCTGCGTTGATGTTCTCAGGAGTGACAGAGACAACATCAAGGTTGATAGCAGACCGAACGATAAAGGGCAGATTGATCGTCATATCCTTCTTGGAATATCGGTAGGTGAGACTGTCGGTCCCCTGTTGATCAGCATCGGCAAGATACGTATACTCAATTCTGACGGGTATCATATACAGGCCTGCTTTTGCATCATCCTTCACCCGGATCTCAATGGTGGCAGAGGAACTGTTGGAAGCCTTCACGTCACCAATCATTTGGGAGTCAGACTTGATGAGCACCGGTGCATCACCGGGCATGGCAGTTACGGTCACCATCTTTGCCGTGCTGGGGACATCATCCCGCTCTATGATGCCGGATTGTACCATCTTTATGTTGGTCAGACCAGTGTTCTGAATCCGGAGTGCCAGAGGAACGGTTGTTCCCGGAGTAAACTCGTTACTTCCGGCAATGCTTACCGTCAGGTTTGGAGAACCAGATAGATACTTGGCCCCGGCAGCCACCGGACTGGCCATAAGTGCGCAGACAACCGTGATCAGAAATGCAAGAGTGATCACTCTGGTGAAAGCAGAAAAAGACTGCTTTTCCATCTTTATTGGTGCATGTTCGCCCATGTTAGAAACCTCGTATACCAAAGAGGTATGATACACCAGTGTTTCTATTAGTAATATAAATAAGTTCCTTTGATCGGTAACAAATAACTGAATCATGTGAATGCACACACATAGATTTCAAATATTGGAATCAGTCATGAGTTACCTATATCAGGTACTATCGCCACTGAGTGTGTATGCACCGGATATCTGAGGAGCTCACAAAGATCAAGGAGTTGATCAGACTTCAGCCTCAGGGTATGAGTATCACGGATATCGCGCAGGTTTTGGGGAAAAATAAGCATTCTGTCGGGAGATACCTGGACATCCTGCATGCAGCCGGCCACGTGGATCTCAGAACCTTTGGCATGGCAAAAGTCTACACCCTCTCTTCACGCGTTCCCCTTTCTGCCCTACTCAGTTATGCGACTGACCTTGTATTGGTGCTTGACCAAGGAAACCGTGTTCTTCAGATCAATGACCCGTTTCTCGCACTAATTTCTCTTGAACGCAATGCAGTCGTAATGCAGGAGTTACAATATCTCAGAGTTCCTGACCCAGGGGTGCATGATCTCATCACCACCCTTACCTCCAGAGTTGAATCCAGTACAGGGAAAGAAGAGTCTGATGAAATAACCCTTGATACCAAACCTCCACGAATATACCATCTGAAGATCGTTCCAACAGTGTTTGATGATGGTACAGGCGGTACAACCATCATCCTTGAGGATGTCACTGCAGAACGGGTAGCACTCAAGAAGGCCAGGGAGAGTGAGGAGTTCTTCAGAAGTGTATCTGAGCATATATCAGATGGGATTCTGGTCATTGAGAACGATAAGATCATCTTTATGAATGAGATGATGACGAATATTTGCGGATACTCTAAAGAAGAACTAGAAAAGATGGGACCGCACGCCATTGCGGCAAACGATGAAAAAGAGCGTTTCTGTAAGGCTAAAAAATATATCGAGAATCACCTGGACATGCTCAAATCCATGCATTTCTGGGCAGTCCATAAAGATGGCTCACCACTGTACCTCTTTGCCAGAATGTCACAGGTAAGATTTGGGGAACGACTGAGATGGTACATCCTGATCACCAATATGACTGAGTGGAAGATACAAGGAGAGAAGGAAGAACTCCAGTTTACCCTGATGCGACAGATCCTGAACCAGAATTCCCACCCAATGTTCATTACCGGCCCTGATAAAACCCTGTTTATTGTAAACTCCGCATTCTGTCAGCTGCTAGGATATACCTCCGAAGAAGAGGTGACCGGCAGATCCCTCCATGACCTAGTCAAGCCTGAATTGAGTGCCTCATTTTACGCAGGTGATGAGGATTTGAAGAGCAAGTCCGGACACATTAACCAGCAGATCCTCTTTCCCGGCCCGGGTGAGACTGCCATACCCTATATCGTAGAAAAAACGGCAGTAACAGCGGGAGAAGGGGGCGAAGTATACATCTTTGGAGTGGTCATTCTTGAGAACTGCACCGGAAGCGGCATAATCCCAGCCATTGTCTACCCATAAATCAAGGAGAAGATAAGAATCTGTCAGAACACGGCACATTTTCATGGGGAGAATAATATATTAATACCATAATGCCATAATAGAATTATTCGGAGGGGGTCCGGATGGTGCCAGGGAATCAATATTATCTTTCTGATAAGGATGAAGAGATATCAGAAATATTGTGCAATGTCGGCCTTAAGAAGAACGAAGCACGTATTCTGGTTTTGATGTTTAAAAACATTGACTATGTCTCACGGGATATCGAACGTGCCGCAGATCTTCGGCAACCTGAAGTCAGTGTAGCTCTGAATGCTCTGATACGAAAAAATTGGGTTGAGATCTCCCATCAGAACAAGCAGAACAAAGGAAGGCCGGTGAAAATATATCGGCTGTCAAGGACGATAGATGAGATTCTTGACGAACTGAGAGAGACGATCACCGGAGGGTATCTGAAGCAGGTTGAATTTATCGAAAAAGTCAGGATCCTGGTAAAAGAAGCCAGAATAGCAGAATAAAATCTGAAAATCTGGAAACCCAGCTACGTCTTCTTTTTGTCTCTGGGCATCTGCCTTAGAAAAACACATAATTCTGTCGCGCAACCTAGGATCGGGGAGAAGAATCCAGGGTTCATTCGATCAGGTATCATCTCTGACAACGATTGTCAATTCAATCGGGGCGACGTGTGTGTATCGTCCCAACCAGGTGAGTCAGATCCTGTAACTTGTATGGCTTAGGAAGTACCGCATCAAATCCAAACCGCCTATACTCTGCCATCACCGGATCATTACTATACCCGCTCGAGACGATCGCATAAACCTTATCGTCAACTTCTCTGACCGCCATGATCGTCTCTTTTCCTCCCATACCCTCAGGGATCAACAGATCTAAGATGATCAGATCAAAGGGAACCCCGTGATTACGCGCCTGATCCATAATCTCAAGGGCCTCTTCTCCTTTCGTACAGGTAGTGACCGTATGTCCTGCCCTGGTAAGGGCAAGTGAACTGATATCGCAGATAGGTTCCTCATCATCCATCACCAGGATCTTCAGGCATGTCTCTTTTTGGACAGACACAGAGGCATTCCCCACCTCAGATGCCTCATGAATCTCTGCATATAGAGGTATCCAGATACTCACTTCAGTGCCTTCTCCGGGTTGAGACCTGACCGTAAGGGTCCCCCCATGTTGCGCAAGAATTGAATATGCTGTTGAGAGTCCAAGACCACTGTGACCATTCTTTGTTGAAAAGAAGGGGTCTAATGCGTGGCTGTATACACCTTCATCCATCCCGGGGCCGTTATCCCTGATTCTTATGCGCAAACCCGATACTGCATCCAGGGGCGGGATCTCACCCAGGCTTTCCTGAAGATCAATCCATATCTTTCCGTTTATTGGAGATGCCTCATCAGCATTGAGAATTATCGCATGTATTGCCGAGGTCAGTTGTCCAGGATCAATCAATACTCTGCCTGATCTGCCAGGCATGATCAGATCCACCGGGTGGACAAGAGTTTGACTAATCTCATGGATAATCCGGGGAAGAAACAGATCCAGGGTCACTCCCTCACGAACCGGTGCTCCGCCTTGAGCAAAAGTCAGAAGTCGTTTGGTAAGATCTGTCGCCCTTAAAAGTGAGACCTCAGCTTTTCCGAGACGAATTTCAGCCTCGCCTCCCGGTATAAGCCCCTGCCGAACCAGGCTCACCTGACCGATGACTCCGGTGAGCATATTATTGAACTCATGAGCGATTCCTCCGGCAAGAACCCCAATAGACTCAAGACGCTGATTATTAAGGAGTTCAGTCTCAAGAGCCAGTCGCTCGGTAATATCCTCAAAGATATGAAGTCTGCCATACACTCTCCCCTCCGTGTCCGTGACATGGGTTGAAGAATGGCGAATCGTCCTCAGATCAAGAAGATGCAGATCACAGGCCTGCAGGTCACCCGAAGGATCAGCCTCCAGCCTCTCCCAGATACGAGAGTATTCACCCGGATCAGAAACACGACTGAGTAGGGCAGGAAGAACCGTACTATGAGTGAGGGAATGTACCTGCAGTTCAGGATCTTTCCCGGATGGATCCCAGATTTCAGAAAACCGGGGATTGACAAATAAGATCTCCTTTCCACCCTGATCCAGCACATACTGACCAAATGGAGCGGATCTCGTTATCTGTGCGATCAATGCCTCCTTCCACCGTATGTCTGAAGCACTCCGGCGGGACTGAATTGTCTTCTCAAGGGTCCGGGGGAGAATGGAGAGGTAATTTCGCTGATCATCCTTGATAAGGTAATCTTCTGCCCCATTCTTCATCGCACTGACCGCCACCTCCTCACTTCCATGACCGGTCAGGACGACTAAGGGCATATCAGTTCCGGCAACCGCTTTGAGGAGATCAAAAACTGAACCATCAGGAAGATTATAATCCCCGACAACTGCGTCAACTTTATCGGTCTGAAGAACATTAAGTCCTTCACGAACCGTTTTGGCGATAATTATCTCCCAATCAGGCCTAACCAGTTTAATCTCCCTGGAGAAGGCCATCCGGTCAATTGGATCATCCTCTACATATAACACCCTGATAGGGGTCCGTGGATCCATCATTCATCCCCTCTCTGAAATCTTCCAGTAATCCTGTATCGTCTGCATTACTCCAACAAAATGTGAGTAATCCACCGGTTTGACAACATACCCGGATACTCCAAGATCAAAGGCAGCCCGACGGTCGGTATCGGCCATTGAGGTTGTCAGGACAACCACAGGTATCCGGCGAAGATCCGGATCCTGTTTTATGAGGGCAAGAAATTCAAGACCGTTCATCCGTGGCATATTCAGATCGAGAAGAATATAACCAGGTGGATCACCATGAGATTTTTGAAGATACTCCAAAGCCTCCTCACCATTATGAGCAACATCAACCTTGTCTGAACTCTTGAGATCCTTCAGAGCTCTTTTGACTGTCATGACATCAACAATGTCATCATCAACCAGTAGAATAGTCCGGATATTCATGATTATTCCTCCCCCGCTCCCTCAGTCCACTTCGTTTGTTCAGGTCCCTGATCAGATATCGGAAGCGTAAAGATGAACTCACTCCCAACCCCGGGTTCTGACTTCAGAGTTATGGTTCCGCCGTATGTTTCGATGATCTTTTTCACAATCGTAAGCCCTATGCCACTACTCTGTCCATCCTCAGAAGGAGAAAGGCTCTGAAATATTTGAAAAATCCGTTCATGATGCTTTGGGTCTATCCCGGGCCCATCATCCTGAATCTTCATCGTCCACCAGCCTCTCCCAGGCATTCCCTGAATCAGGATATGACCCTCATCGCGTCCCATGTACTTTACTGCATTACCAATAAGATTTTGAAAGATCTGAAGAATTTTTGTCCGTTCAGCAAAGACAACGGGAAGAGGAGAATCAATTTGGATGGTGATCCCCCGGGGAGGGGAGATATTATCTATGGCTTCCTGAATGATAACAGAGCAATCAACAGGTTCTTTCTCTTCAAGGAGTCTTCCAGCACGGGAGTACGAGAGAATGCCATCGATAAGGAGCTGCATCCGGCTTACCCTGGACTGAATCAATGTCAGTAACTCAACGCCGCTTTCATCAAGCCTGTCCTGATAATCGGTTACCAGCCACTCAGAAAGAGAAGTAATACCTCTAAGAGGTGCCTTGAGATCATGAGATATAATATATGCAAAGTCCTGGAGTTCCTGATTTTTCATTTCAAGATCACAGAGTAACTTTTGTGACTGCTCCTCTGCCATCTTGCGGGTGGTGATATCCATCACAATCCAGAGGTAGCAGAGGCGACCGGCGATGGTGATCAGTTCACAGGAATAGGATCCAACCCTGGTTTTTCCGGATGATGTGGTGAACCTGATATCATGACTCCCCACCGTCATATGAGTGTGAAGATCCAAAAGACTTCTCTCCCATTCATATGGATCCAAAAAAAAGCCCAGTTCGATGGGAGTTCTTCCAAGGATATCATCTTCTGAATACCCCAAAATTGAGAGTGTAGCCGGGTTCACCTCAAAAAACCTGCCACTATCAGCACTCAAGATACCAATCATTGCAGGGTTTGAATGAAAAACACGGAAAAATTTCTCTTCAGACTCTAAAATTCCGGTAATATTTTTACAGATCCCAATAACCACATCCTGCCCACTCCAGGCACCATGGATAAGCCTCGCCTCTACCGGAATGAGGGTACCGGGGTTTTGCTTTAGAGAAATATGAATTGGCAGCATTCCACCAATATCCAGGTTAGTGAAGGCTGATCTAAATTCTTCCGTATCATCCTCTGCACAAAGAAATGAGAAATGCAATCCCTGAAGATCTGATCTGATATATCCCAGTGTAGAACAGGCAGTAGCATTTACCGTTATGATTACCCCTCTGGAATCGAGGATAAAGAGGAGATCATCGATAGTGTTAAAGAGGAGTCTGAAGTTCTCTTCCTGCTCAACAAGAGAACGCTCCATCTCACCACGGACCAGTGCTGCCCCGATAAGTTTTGAAGCGGTTCTTAATGCCTCCTCTTCAGGGCCTGATAACATACGCTCAGAGGTACATTGATCAAACCCGATAAATCCATAAAAGTGATTATTAACCATTATCGGAACAGCCACAAAGGTCAGAACACCAGTGGTCAGGAGGAGATTGCGCTCAGTGACCGGAAAGAGCGAGACCGGGCCGGATACAATCTGATCATTAATTAGCAGGGTAGCCCAACGTTCATATCCGGCTTCAATCCAGGGAATGTTCGTTGTCAGCTCAGGATTCATCCGTGCCAGCCTCTTTTCTGCCACCTGTTCATGAGTGATGGTGATCAGCGACCTCTTATCAGGATCAACCCCAATTTGAGCGATATAGATACGAGAGACCCCTAACGACTCAAGCAGCCGTATAAGAACATCATTGATAGCATCCTCATCCAGTGATGTAAGGAGAGTAGTTGCAAGATAGTTTATTGACGAGAGAATAGTATCACGCCTGATTACCGCGGATATTGCAAGCCCCCTCCCCTCCTCTATCCGAATTGCTGAAGCCACGAGACGGATAAGGGTCAGATCAAGATCAGTCTGACTAATCCTGCTCATGAAGGAGAAGATTAAAAGCCCTTTCAAAGTAGATGACACCGGTATTGAGGCACAAACGACAAAGGATTTTGAGCATTCGCTGGTTTGACTATCTGTGCCGCTTGAAGGAAATCTGTATGACCGGATATTAATCTCATCATCGGAAGTGGATTCATCGTTTTGGAGAAGTAAATCGATTATTTTAGGATCATCAAATCGTGAAGAATCCTCAGGGTACCTTGAGATTAGATCGGATTTCCCGTACTCATTCCGGTAATACCAGACTGAATCTGCCTCTGCAAGGCGACGGGCGACTGAAGTAAGATGAGAGATGTTCTCATCATGAACCGTCCCGAACGAGAGAAAGACAGCATTGAGAGCAGATATTTTATCAGATATTGTTTTTTGGGCAGTCAGATCCCGCAGATTCTGGGTTTGATCTGATAGCTGCCGTTCAGATTCCGTATATTGGTTTAGCATCCGGGACGTTACAACCAGAATCAAAAGGGTAAATATACAGATCAGAACGAAAAAGAGAAACAGATATGAGTTATTTACTGATACTCCCTGCTTGTACATACTTCTCGGTTTTATCACCTCGAATATAATCGGTGATCGGGAGAGGTCATCCTGAAGGATGAGCCTGCCAGCAATAGTATTCTCATTTATTGTAGAAACCTGAATTCCTGAAGGGAAATCCACAAATCTTCCTCCCTCATCAGAAGAGGAGGAAACAAGAGATACCCGGTGACGCACGATCCGACTTGTCTCATCAAGCCACTCTGAATTGAAAAAACGACCCATAATAAGAGTGCCAATAGGTCGTTCATCTGCAAGGTACCGAATAGGAACAGAAACCAGTGCACCAGTATGATTGACGATCTGGAAGATCTGATGCCATGGCTTATTATCGAATGGATCTAAATATTCGGTATTCAAGAGTCTGACATATGATTGTAACTCATTCTGAGTGACCTGTTTCGTTGAGGAGTCAGGATCATACCCATACGAAAAGAGAATTCGTCCATTATTATCCTCTATCACCATCAGATGGACGGCAAGACCTGGAAGACTGAAGGGTTGTATCTGTTCCTCTACATATGCCGGATATTCACCCTGGACAAATTTCGCCGTATTGTTAAGAACCCCATAATCCAGAGCAGTTTTTTCAAGATCTGCAAAGGTCTGATTTACCAAATCAGAAAGGGTCAGAACAAGATTCCGTGTTTGATCCTCTTCCATACGAGTATAGGTAGTACTGATAAACGATGATGAGCTGAACAGGATAACAATAAAAAGTGCCACCATACAGCAGGTAATCGTCAGGAGGACCCTTTCTCTCTCTCTCATAGAAATCCAATATACCGGAGAATGAATATCGGCTTAGCAGTATACGATTAGAATTACGCTCATATTATAATATCTTATGTTTTTTAAGTGGCTTTTATGAGGTTACCAGATCCCAAGTGATTATGAAATCGTTTAAGAGAATCGAGTGGATAATATATAAATAGTCAAAAGCACCCACATCTGCATAGATCATAAATAATAAAGTTCAGCCTCTGAGAGCACCTTATGAGTTACAACAATTATAATTCTGGATAACCGATATGACCAACGATAAGGCCATTCCAGATGGCATGAGTACTCACCCTTCTGGGTTCTATATTCCAATAGCTATAAAACTGGTTCTTATTGTTCTGATAACAGCACTCATTCCCCTTTGTATTGTCAGCCTGGTCAGTATCAGCAGTATATCCTCCATTGCTGATAATGCAAAGGAACTCGGGCAGGAGATAGCCGGAACGGCAATGAGAGACAGCTCGAGATCGTTAACTTCTGAACTTACCGCTGCACTCTCCTTTAGAACCAAGGCTCTTGGTCAGCAGATTAGCACCTCATTACAGCGTGTTCAGGCTGACACAACAGAATTGGCTGCTTATACGACGTATCTTTACAACCACCCGGATAGTATGGGAAAATATGCATTTCCTACCGTATATTCATATGGGAGAGAGGGGAGATTTGGCAGTATTTCCCCAACTAACACCTCATGGCTTGCAGTATTCACTTCGGGGAGAGCCGCAGACGGGACTATACCCAAAAGCACCCTTGATGAGATTTTTGTTACTGAGTGGCTCGATACCAGATTTACCACCATTGGCGAGACCAACCCCTATGCAACTCAGATCTATCTTAACACGAAGAGTCAGATCAGCAGGGGGATGCCATTTTCGAACGGAAGTCAGATATGGCTCAACGCTCCGGAACAGTTTCCGGTTGATATGAACCTGGAAGAGTATGATTTTTATTATCTCGCAAACGAGACAAATGATCCCGAGCGCAAACCGGTATGGACCAGTCTTTACTATGATCCAGCGGGTCTAGGCTGGATGATTTCCAGTATCGCCCCGGTATATGCCGGGGATGAACTGAAGGGTGTTGTGGGTATTGATATTACTCTGGCCAGGATGATCGATGAGATCCTGAATGTTCAGATTGAAAAGAGCGGATTCGCCTTTCTCATGTCAGAGAAGGGTGATCTCATTGCTTTTCCTGAACGTGCAGCCCCCTTTCTCGGGTTTTCAGGTGATCTGACCGGGACCTTCAGCCGGGGTGAAGAACTACAATATAATCTGCTTCAGAAAGCAGATCAACCCTTTCAAGAGATAGTATCACGGATGATAAAAGGCGAAGAGGGTATCGTAACATACCAGAGACCAGACACTAATGAAGAGTTCTTTTTTGCCTATGCCCCGGTTAATCAGACTGGCTGGAGCGTGGGGGTTGTGGTCCCGTCATTAGAGGTCACTGAACCGTCTCGCGCTAGTAATGCTCGCATACAGGCAGAGATGGACAGGGCATCTGATACAATAAATGATAACCTGAACGGATTGATGATGACAACGTTCTTCATACTCATCCTGATCCTCATTGCGATGATTCCCCTCTCCTGGTTCCTCATGTCGATAATATCACGGCCAATCAGAACTCTGACCCAGGGATCCCAGCAGATCGGTGATGGCGTCCTCGATCACCGGATCACCCTGAATACCAGAGATGAACTTGAGGATCTTGCGGGTGCGTTCAACCGGATGGCAGAAGTACTCAGTCAGAAGATCACTGAGATAGAGGCGGTAAACAGGGAACTGAGGCAGATGGACCATATTAAATCCCAGTTTATCTCAATAGCATCACATGAACTGAGAACTCCACTCATCGCCATTAAGGGGTATCTCGATCTTTTGCTCAAAGACAAGAACGGAAATCTGAATGATGATCAGAAACGGATGTTAGGAATAGTCACCAGGAACACCAGCAGACTTGCCAGGATCATAACCGATATCCTCGATATCTCTCGGATCGAAGAGAATCGTCTGGTACTTATCAGGGATCTCTTCTCCATCAGTGATGTTATCAGAGAGGTTGCAGAAGAACAGCAGACTTCAATAGAGCGAAGAAAACATCAGCTCATTGTTGAACTATCATCAGATATCCCAGAGGTATTTGGGGATCGGGACCGGATATATCAGGTTTTTATAAATTTGCTTGGTAATGCAATCAAATACACACCGGACGGCGGGATTATTACTATCAGGGCTCAGGGAGACGGAGATATAATTCACTGCTCGGTATCTGACACCGGAATCGGAATTAGGACAGAGGATATCGGGAAAATATTCAGCAGATTCTATCAGGCATCAGATGTCATAACCCACAGATCAGGAAAAGATGAGTTCCTCGCTGGTGGGACAGGACTCGGCCTGTCTATAGTGAAAGGTATTGTTGAAGCCCATGGAGGGGAGATTACGGTTGAGAGCGAGTACGGAAAGGGCACAACCTTCTCAATTATTTTACCAGGTTCCAAAGAACCAAAATCTGATAATCGCCCAGATGATAGTCATCAGATGTACCAGGCGGTGACGTTTGGCAGTGGCCAGGAGCAACGGGTCATGACCAGGCTCACCATATTAATCATTGATGATGAATCAGACACGCTTACCCTGATGCAGGATCTTCTGGCTGAACGATTCGTGGTTCTCACTGCATTATCAGGTGCAACAGGTATGAAGAGAACTTTCGCCGAGCGTCCGGATCTGATTCTGCTTGATGCCTATATGCCGGGGATATCAGGATTTGATGTATGTAAGATTCTGAAACGGAACCAGTCTGTCAGCAATATCCCAATCATCATCTTCACTGCCGGAGCCCAGGAGCAGGACAGGAAGGCTGCACAAGAGGCTGGTGCTGACGGATATATCACCAAACCATTCAGGCCTGAAGATCTCTACCGGATTATTGCGATGTTTTACCGGGAGAATTCTGATGACAACACCTGAAGCAAAAAGTAAGAACCGCCCCCGGTTAATGGTTGTTGATGACGAGGGAGAACTTAGGGATCTGATGGCGGTGATCCTGACTGAAGAGGGGTTTTCAGTCAGGGTGGCACCATCAGGTGAAGATGCCCTGGTGCTCCTGGAAGAGGATGCTGACATCGATCTTCTGCTCCTGGATATGATGATGCCTGGTCTTACCGGGCTTGACGTTCTGGAGATCATCAGATCTAATCCCGCAACTGCATCCATCAGGGTGATAATGGTCACCGCGATGGCTCAGATCAGTGATAAGGTCAGGGCATTCAATCTTGGTGTATCAGATTATCTGGTAAAACCGTTTGAGCCAGACGAACTGGTAGCCCGTGTCAGAACACAGGTGAGTCTGAAAGAGGCAATTGAACGGCTATCTGAGCAGAAACAGCTTCAGGACACCCTATTATCTGCAATTCCTGCAGCAATATGCCTCAAGGCAGCTAATCTCTCATACATCACGGTAAATCCGGCTTTTGCGATCATGGTAGGGAAGGAACAGGATCAGATCCCTGGTCTTAATGATACTGATCTCTTTCCTGATGACATCGCATCTTCTTTCAGGGAGCAGGATACTGCTGTTCTTGCCAGTTCAAACTCCCTCATCGGATATGAGACAGAAATCCGTGTCAGAGATGAACCAATCTGGGTCTCTATCTCCAGGATAGCGGTTCATGGTGAAGGAGAAGCACGACTGGTTGCCATCATTCAGGATATATCAGAACAGAAAGCATTTGAGCGAGCGTTGGCTCGGATAAACAAAGCATTCCTTTCCTTCTCCCCCCGTCCAAGAGAGAACATCAGAACACTTCTTCTACTCAGCAATGAATTGTTCAGGACCGTCGAGGTGAGATATCAGAGGGATCTCGGGGAGTTCAGGATGGCAGTTCCTGAAGAAGAAAAAAGAGAGAGTTCAGGTACAGATCAGAAAACACTCTTGTTTGAGCAGACCGTGGCGGTCGGAGAACACCGGATAGGAGTAATGCGAGCTATGACTGCATATCCCCGGTCCCTCACCGGAAATGAGAATAAAGTTGTCGGAATCATCGCATCAGCGATTGCAATTGAAGAGGAACGTCTGGCAGGAGAAGAAGCACAGGAGCGACTCATACGAGAGTTAAAAGAGACCACACGTGAATTACAGGACTTTACTGCAATCATTTCCCATGACCTGAAATCTCCACTTCGTGCCATATCATCACTTGCCACCTGGATAGCAGAGAGCCTGAAAGGGAAAGTCTCAGGCCAGGAGACTGAGTATCTTGCTCTCCTGGTCAACCGGGTTGACCGGATGAACCGGATGCTTCAAAGTATTTCAGAGTATAACCGGATCAGTAATGAGCCGGTATCATCTGAACTCGTGGATCTGAACCATCTGATAGGTACGATCATCAGTGAGATCCCACAAGAAGGGTTCATTATATCGGCCTCTTCCCTACCGGTAGTGCAGGGAAGCAGAGAGGGGTATCATACCGTCTTTGATCACCTGATCAGAAATGCAATAAAATATCATGATCGAGATGAGGGGAGGATTCAGATACGTTCTTCTGAGATAGGAGATCAGGTTGAGATTTTGATCTGTGATGACGGGCCAGGAATCCAGCCCAGATATTATGAGAAGGTCTTTGGGATCTTCCAGACCCTTTCCAGTCGTGATGAGGAAGAAAATGTCGGTATGGGCCTGCCCATAGTGAAGAAGATACTGATGAAAAACCAGGGAACAATTGGAATCAGACCTGCACCGGGAAGAGGGACCTGTTTTGTTATTCATCTCCCAAAGTTCAGATCAGAGTAGATACAGGAGAGGGAAAGAGACATCAAAAAAAACTATATCAGATCGAGATGATGAGTACCCATGAGTCAGTTCAGACTTGCATCCTTCGTCCTCTTTGTCAAAGACCCGGCTGTATCAAAAAAGTTCTATCAGGATTATTTATCTCAGGAGATTGCTATGGACCTCGGGGTTAATGTTGGGTTTACCAGCGGTCTGGCGCTCTGGCAGGAGGATTATGCCCGTAATGTCATCTTTGGAGAACCTGGCGAGAAGAGCACCGGCAAAAATGTCGAAGTGTATTTTGAGGTTGATGCCATAGAGGATGTCTTTGCCCATATGAAAACTCATGATATCGAATTTATCCATGATCTGAAGGAACAACCCTGGTCACAGCGGGTCTTTCGGATCTATGATCCAGACAGATTTATCGTCGAGATTGCCGAGTCAATGCCTAATGTGGTACAGAGATTACATACCAGTGGCATGGAGTTTGATGATATTGTGAAGAAGACGTATATGCCACCGGAGATAGTGAGCCAGATGATGGCGTAATGGACAACTATTACCCTTGAATCATTCCCAAAAACCCTAAATCATTTCTGGTGCCATAGTAATGGGACCATGACCGCTGATCAAAAGGGCAGAATACGACATGCTGCAAGGAGCATAGATGAGCAATTCCATGATATTATCCTTGCACCGTTTGAATATTGGCTCTGGAAGACCAGGTATATCGCAGCTCTTGGGGTACTCTTCAGTGCGTTTGCGGCAATAACCCTTTTTATTATGGGCACCATAGAGATTTTGGTTCCCATCACGAATATCATGCATACCGCTACGGGAATTGCCATATCAGGCGAGGGGCATTCAGATCATGAAGCAATAATTACCGCCTTTATCGGGGCGATCGATCTCTACCTTATCGGTGTTTTCTTCCTCATCTTCAGCTTTGGGCTGTATGAGATAGTTATCTCCAAGATTGATGTAGCCAGAGATGCATCATTTAGTGAAGATGGAATCCAGCTCCTGCAGATCTCTTCCCTTGATGAACTAAAAAGCAAGATTATAAAGGTCATCATTATGGTTCTGATAGTCTCTTTTTTTCAGAAAGTCATCGCACTCAAGGTGGATCTTGCACTCGATGCTCTGCTCTTTGCCATGGCTATCCTTTCCCTGTGTATCGGATCCTATCTGCTTCACCTTGATCATTCATAATTCGTCCTCTTTTTCCACAATAATTGTCCGAAATTGTGCACGATTTACCACCATATAAATCCACACGTATTGGCGCCACAAAGTTAACATAGAAGTATCCAGAACACACACAGTAGGAAGTTTATAATAATTCTCTATCCCGTCTGCGAATGAAGGTCAAGCAACCAATAGGAAATCCACATCAGGATCAAAGCTCGGGACAGAAATGTGTTTGAGCAGATCTGAATAGTACACACAGGCACACCGGGTCAGATATTGAACTGATAGTGTGCAATTAAGTCTTGAAAATCATATGACCACCAATCTTTCCATCCTTCTTGTAGATAATGAGGAGTTTATCCTCGATGCATCAAAAAAATATTTGCAGCAGTTTCTCAGTGTAGAGGTTGCCTGCGCCCTTTCTGGCCAGGCTGCTCTAGAGATGCTTGCTGTTACCCGCTATGACGCAGTTGTCGCAGACTTTGATATGGCAGTTATGAACGGCATCGATCTGCTTAAAACAATTCGATCTAACGGGGACGACATCCCATTTATTGTCTTTACCGGGAAAGGACGAGAAGAGGTGATTATTGAAGCCTTTGAGAACGGAGCAGATGCATATGTCCAAAAAGGGGTGGAGATCAGACTCCAGTTTACCGTACTCATCTCTAAAGTTACAGCAGCTATTGATAAAAGACGGCTCAATATTGCATTTAAATCCGAATCATACCCGATTCACAATAGGTATGAACTGGGAAATGGAATAAATCTCCCCGCAGGAGATACGAAAATATATATCCCTCAAAGTTCGCTTGAATCAAAAAACCGTGCTGGTGATTGCACCAGGAGCATCCCTGCGACGGTGTACGATGAGCTGAAACGGGAGTACGATGCACTGGAGATAGCACATGAAAAGATGCATCTGCTGAGCAGCGCAACCCGGCATGACATGCTCAACACTATCACCACAATAAAAGGATATATGGGATTTCTTAAGGAGAAAAATACAGAACCAGCCGTATTATCCTATATTTACAAACTCAACACCCTCATTGGTACCATACAATCCCAGATCGATTTTACCCGCGATTATCAGAATATTGGAATTCTGAAACCAACCTGGCAGTATGTAGATCATCTTTTTCACCGAACTGTAGCTCTTCATGCCATAGGTTCAATAACGGTTACCACATCAATCGCAGGGCTCAGAATCTATGCAGATCCACTCCTGGAAAAGGTATTCTATAACCTGGTAGATAACAGCTTGCGACATGGCGGTGCGGTTCACGAGATTTCCTGTTATTGGTGTATGACCAATGGAGGAATCATTCTCGTGTATGAAGATGATGGAGTTGGCATCCCAAAAGATATGAAGACCCAGATATTTAAACGGGGAGTTGGAAGTAACTCAGGTCTTGGACTATTTCTTGCCAGGGAGATCGCTGCGATAACCAAGATCCAGATCGATGAACGGGGAAATGAAAAATGTGGTGCCAGGTTTGAGATGTTTGTTCCAGAAGGAGGATTTCGGTTCTCTTCCGACCTGGTGCAATGACATGGGTATAAATGAACAGCATCCCCACCAATCCCGAATTCTCGCTCCTACCGTCAATACGATGAGCAGGAATACCGCTCAGGTTTTGGTGTTAACACAGTAGGTCAGCCGTCTTCTTCCCATAGAAAGCGAATTCACGATAAAAAGAGTGAAACTGGGGCATTCTTACATCCTGGTATGATGAACCAGGTCTGGAGGGCCATCTGATATGACCCTGCCATCCCGAAGGATAATGACCCGGTCAAAGTACTCCATGTGCCACTCCTCATGGGACACCATAACTATCGTCTGCATCAGTTCATGGTTGATCTGCCTGAAGAGTTCAAGGACATTCTTTGAACTCTCAGTATCAAGATTTGCGCAAGGCTCATCTGCAAACAGTATTTCAGGACGGTTAACTACTGCCCTGGCAATAGATACCCGTTGCTGCTGGCCACCTGATAGTTCACTCTGGAGATGACCAGAGCGTTCAGACAGACCCACCCGATCAAGAATTTCCTTTGTCTGGGCAGCATACTCCTTCTCGGTAGTACCCCTCACCATGGAAGTCAGATAGACGTTCTCTTCAACGGTCAGTTCAGGCATTAGGGCATAATCCTGGAAGACATATCCAAGCCGCTTGAGCCTGAACCGGGTCTTTTGCTGATCAGTCAGATGCATCACATCAATACCCCCGATCAGAATCTTCCCACAGGACGGCCGGTCCAGAAGTCCGAGCATGTGTAGTAGGGTGGATTTTCCAGACCCACTCGCCCCCATAATCCCGACAAACTGCCCTTTGGGTATGGTAAGCGTCACCCCCTTGAGAGCATCCACGGTGATCTTGCCCATCTGGTAGACCTTACAGAGATCAGTCACCTGTATCATGATCAGCTCCTCATGGCAGTCATGATATCCTCACTGGCAACCCGCCATGCAGGAACATATCCGGCGATCGATGCCGCTATGAAGAGCAGAATCGTGTTTGAGATCAGATCCCAGGCAGTCACATAGGGAACAACATCACCATCCGGGAACTTGATCGGGTATATCGTCATCAACCCAACCATCCCTTCAACAATACAGATACCCAGAATTGCTCCTGCGGTAGTCAGGATGAGCACCTGAAAGAGGTAGTTATGAATGATGATACTCTTCTCGACACCCAGGGCCTTGAGCACCCCGATCTGACGACGACTGTTGAGCGTCTTGATCATGATGACGATGAAGAGAACCACGATTGCAATCACCAGGCTTACGACAACGGTAACGCTGTTTATTATCGAGAAACTCTCAATTGCCCGCCCGAATGATTCTTCAAGCAGGTCCTGCCAGGTTTGTACCTTTTCCTGGACGCCGAACCGCAGGATCTGCTGTTTGACCTGGGACTCCGGGACATCAGGTGCGGTTTTGATGATGATACCAGATGCCTTGTCGATCGGATGACCAAGTATCTGCTGCATCTCCTCCCAGGTTACAAACACCTCCATATCTGCCTGATAGGACCGGGTCTCTACAATACCCTTCACCCGGTATTCGCGTGACACCCCGTTGGTGTACTCAATCGTGACCGGATCTCCGGTTCTGACATACCCAAGGGATGGCCCCATATCTTCAGTATCATCCTTATGACCGGCAGTCTGGATTCCGATAATGACCTCACCGGTCTCACCGTCAGAGAGGTATTCACCCTCCTTCATCTTTTTCCAGGAACCAGTCACCATCCGCTCATCATCAGGCTTTATCCCGACTACAGTAGCACCGACATGATTACCGTCATTGCGGAGGGTCGCTCCCATTGAGTAATGGGCTGATGCCCGTATGACTCCGGGAATGCGGTTGAGTTTATCAAGCAGACCCACTACTTCCTCAATGTACTGCTCATTCTCCTTTGGGCTGATGAGTACATTGCCGGTCTGATACTCGATGACTGAACGCTCCGCATTCTTGATTGCACCCATGATGATCGAGGGCATGAAGATCATGTTGGTAAAGACCATCGCGATGATCAGGATGGAGAGGTACAAACTTCCTCTGCTCCCCCGCATGATTCCTCTGAGTGCGAGAAAGAACGAGACCTTCAGGTGCTGCAGGCTCATATCATCTCGTCCGATTCATCCTTGCGACGAAGGTACCAGAACGCACCGCCTCCGATGATGATGATGAGAACCACGACCAGTATCATCGTACCTGACCCATCAGAACCAGGAACGCTGATAGAGAGGTTACGGGACAGATTATGCTCACCCCAGTCATCAGTCCAGCTGATTACGGCTGAATACTGGTACTCGCCACTTTTTGTTCCTTCAAGGATAAAGGTCGCTGGAGCATCATTGCCAGGCTTAATCTTTCCGACAAAAGCCTCTTTTGCACCAGAAATCGGGAGATCGATCTTTGCTGCTACCGTCTTGGCATCCCCGGTCCCGGTATTCTGAACTCGAATCATCAGATCGAAGGGAGTTCCTTCACTGATACGGACAGGAGTCGTTTCAACTGAGGTGATACCCAGTTCTGCAACACCCCTGATATCAAGCCCGATGCTTCCGTGCTGTTCTATCAGAGTCCCGTCCAGGAGAGCATACTGCATCGAGACAGGGATTTCTACCAGACCGGAGGGGGCATTTTTATCGATCAGAAGTGCGATCTCCTTCTCCTGCTTCTCGCCTGATGCAAGCTGCTCTACCTGGAAAGAACTTATTCCTGATGGTATCACAACAGGTGGAGATCCGTTCACCAGCACCTGAATATTGTCAGCCTGGCTGGATCCTTCATTGCTGATGGTAATTGTCCCTTCAATCTTGGTACCAGGTCTTACCTGCGTGGGGAAGTTGTTCTCAAGAGCCAGTGAGGGTGTTTTTAGAACTGATAGCTGGGTTCCGACATTGACCGGGACCGGGTACTTCAGACTTTGACCGTCACGGACCCGAATCCAGACTTCAGGGAAGTAAAGACCATTTTGTTGAGGCGCCTGAATATAGAAGGTAACCGGGACTGCCTGATCAGGACCGATGTTCCCCTCAAATTTAGAATCAGCCGATAAGAGGTCAATATCCTTGCTCTTGAAGGTAACCGACTCGATGTAGGGAATTACCGGGGTTGTCTGTGATGCGGTATCACCATTTGAGGTGATTGAACTTGTTTTGGTTCCCGGACTTACCGCTTTGAGGGTGACGGTCAATGTTCCTTTCTCTCCAGGCATCAGGACTGACGGGGCTACCTTATAATCCTGGATAATAACTGAAGAGGACTGTATCTGACTGTTGTCAACTGCGAGTACGGGCGATATTGCCATCAGAAGGGCACAGATCACCAGGAGCAGACGAATGGTTAAGGAAGTCGGGGCTGGATTCTTTTGTTTCATGATACTATCATATCTTAAATCTATAGGTAATGGTAATTCAGCAGACACGTGATGCACCAGGCATCACCGGGGCACTAATGCAACAATACGGCTACATCAGAGGCCTCCGGACAGGGTTTCACGGAACCGGTACAACCGGATCAGAATGCCGATTCCATCATACAGAAGTGCTCCTCCGGCAATGACACGGAGCAGGAGAAATATCTCCCATACTGATACCAGGGCGGTTCCAATCAAGACCAGACCCGCTATGATACTAACGAAGGATTTGATCCAGTTATAGCTTCTGCTCTGCTCAATTTCAGGCCGCAACACCGGGTAGACCCAGGTTGCAGTCAGGGCTATCAGGAGGAGAGTCAGAACGCCTGTATACGCTACATCGGTCATTTAGCTCCTCCTGAATGAAAATGGCATAGCAACCGGTTCCGTGTACCGGGTGCATGATGAATCATTACAGACCCCTCCGGATACTGAGGTCCCCAATGCCTGATTTTACTGAGAGGGAGATTACCGGGTCATCTGGTGACTGAGATCCATAATAGTACTTTCCATCACTTCCCTCAAGCCCTGATACTTCTGCATCTCCAAGACCAACTTCGGTGTCGGCTGCTATCGTCGAGTGTTCAGGGAGGAGGAGGATAGTATCCCCCAGCCCTGCTTCAATGGTGACAGGAAGATGTCGGGCATGACATCTGGTGAGATCAATGAAGACATCCCCGGCCCCTGATCTCACCCCTAAAAATGTCAGGTTTAACGGTCCCGAATCAATACGCACGTCACCAGTTCCAGACCTGATGTCAAGACTGACCGGAATTGTGGGATCGATTCCCAGATTCCACCGGTCATCATCGACAAAGAGATTACCCACGCCGGGTTTCTCCTGGGTCAGACTGAAGATGCTGGACCCATTTTTTATCTCATGAGCCTGTACGGGACCGTTGCGATTGACAGAGGTCTGAATATCACCCGAGATCAGATCTCCCGGTATACCACAGGAAAGGTTCAAAGTTCCGCTTTCTATGATTAAGGAGAGTGCAGATTGTTCGATACCATCTGCAGAAACCCGGAGAGGGATATGTTTTTCATATGAAGTCCGGGTATGCTGATCACTATCGATCAGAGTTATTCCCCACCCAATTCCAAAGAAGAGTACGGTGAGAACAAACAACCACATGATCACTGTTTTGAGTGAGGGGAGTGATACTGACCCAATCATATCTCTTCCCTCCCCGAAATGACGGCAATATTCCAGTGCAGATATCGGATCCCGATTCGGTAGAGGATCTTCGTCAGCCAGGCATCAAGTGCCATGAAGAGCAGACCAGAGCAGGTCAGACCCAATCCAAAGAAAAATCCTGCCAGCGGGTGCACCGGCATCCGTACCAGGATGACCCCAATGAGTTCAAGTACTGCATACCCGATGAGGAACGGTCCGGCACACATGAGAGAGAATCCGGTGACAAGAATCATCCCCAGCATCATGATAAGGAAGATAAACGGAAAGAGAACCACAAAGAGGTTGAAGAGACCAAGCCCCACGGTTGCAAGGACTGCCCTGCCAATCCCTCCTGCCGAAGGAGATTCTTCTGCTTTTCTCACACAGAGCCGGGCAGTGAACTCTTTTCCCAGTGTCCGGGGATCCCCAAGAGCTGAGGCTATCTCCTCTTCTGCCCGCCCATCGGCTGTCCCAATCCTGAAATGTTCTTCATAATCTTCAAGAATGTCCAACCTTTCAGATTCAGGAAGATATGCAAGAGCCCTCTTCAGTTGGGTGATAAACTCATGTTTTAGCACTGATATCCTCCCCAAGCAGCATATCAACTGCAGTAATAAACTCCTGCCACTCATCGATGAGACTGTCACGCAGAGAGCGACCTGAGTCAGTTAATGAGTAGTACTTCCGTGCCGGACCTTCTCCTGACTCCTGCAGATAGGTGCTGACACACCCATCATCCCGAAGTCGCTTCAGGAGCGGATAGATACTTCCTTCAGAGATCTCAAACCGACCTGAGATATTCTGAACCAGTTCATACCCGTACCGGTCTTTCTCACCTAGTAACGCGAGCACACACATCTCCAGAACACCCTTCTTAAACTGCGCGTTCACGGTGTACACCGCCTGGCCGCAGACAGAGATCTCGAATAATTGAATTCATAAATCTGATTACTAACAGGTTCCATCGTTATTGAGGTATCTTGCATTGCAAGATAGTGATCCATCATTAGATCTCATCATATTAAACGATTTCTCGATTATCCGGGGGGATTTATCCACCCTGCCAGTTACCATACCCAGTCTCATTTATATTCATATCACTCAAATCTCGTGATGGTGAAGTGCGATGGATATTAGAGCAACAGTACAAGAATCATTTGAGTACACCAGAGAAACTATCTGGGGAGTGTGGAAGCGGTGGGCACTCCTTGCAGGTATGAGTGTCATCTTCCCCTTCATCCTCGGGTATGTAATGGAGATATTCAGAGGAAGAGTCCCCCCACCTGAGATCGAGAACTGGACAAAACTGTTCATTGACGGGTTAAAATATATCCTGGTCATGATCGTGTACGCAATCCCGGTGATCATCATCTTCGCCGCTTCGTTCATGCCAATTATAATGGCAGTTATCCCCCAGATAGCGGCAGGGAATGAACCTGATATCAACCTTCCCGTCCTGCTTCCTTACATGATACCCATGTTAGGCGGATTTGTTCTGGCAGTACTGGTTGGAATAATCATCACGTTCATTTCGTCTATCGGAATCATCAGGATGGCCAGAACAGAGTGTGTCGGTGAGGCATTCAACATTTCTGAAATTCTGAACACGATCAGGTCGATCGGATGGATCAACTATATCCTTGCCCTGATAGTGCTGTATGTTATCGTCGGTGCTGGTAGTTTTATCGTGGGACTTATATCAGGAATCCCTTACATTGGATGGCTCATTAGTATCTTCCTGGGTGTTCCCTTTTCATTATACGAGGCACGAAGCCTGACTTTGATCTATGAATCCGCTGATGCGAACCCGCAATCAGGGTCACCAGCATGGATAGAGTCATAATTCTGTCCTGAATCTGTCGGTGATGTGATGTGAGGGGGGGCCAGATGTGTAGCTCTTCCTCCCACAAATCTTTTTATCTGACCCCTCAAACAGATGTACATGGTATCAGATAAACGGGATCCAGTCCTTATGATGGTCGGAGCCCTCCTTTTTATTGCTATTGTTGGGGCTATTTGTCTTGCAGCTGTACTCCCCGGAGAGACAAAAGAGACGAATGCGAAGTATACCTCGACCGGAAAAGCATTTTCTGGTTCTTCATGCTGTCAGGGAAAGAGTGTGCAGCCTCCCTCATGCCAGGGTGCATTAGTAGGGGGAAGTCAGAAGCCGTGCACCGGTAACCCGAAAACCTGCAGCAACAATGGAAATCCCCCTTGTCTTCGGGGATCAATAACCAGGTAATCAATGGGGGGATCTCCCTCTTTGGGTAGTATCTCATCACTTGATTTTTCAGACAGAGCCCACATACCTAAAATGAAGATTCAGGTATGGTATATCTCATACATTGTTATATCTTGAAGTTTTTTTTCTGAACGGAAGTTATTCTTCCTTTTGCGGGTCTGAATTTCTGATTGTGGCACGTCGAACCGTTCCAAATCCCTGTGAAACCCCTTTTCCGATACCAATATATTCTGGCATCTGCAGATTAACCATGAATGAACCGATAAATCCGGTCAGCTCTACTCCTTTGTACCGGACAGGTACTTGTTCAAGATGAGTATGAACCGATAGTCGCTCATCTATGGTAACCGCAAGACCTTTGGCCATGCTCAATAAGTTTCCAATAAGAATCCGGTTTAGTAAAAACTTTTTTTCCCGCCAATCATTCATTCCCCGCCATTTTCGATAATTTTCTTCGTTCAGGGCAAGCCATGGTGAGGTGAATCGATACTGGACCGGATCTGGAAGGGGATGAATGGGAATCATCTGATCATAGGTTACTTTCTGAAGAACCTCGTATCTTGCCTGGAGAAAGATGAGTTCATTGATCTGATCTGATATCTCTTTAATTACGGTTGCTCCATCTGCAATTCCCAGTATAGAAGGTGTTCCTCCGATGACTTTGTACTGAATTTTTGGATACGCCAAAATCGGTCTGTCCAGGTGATGATGAAGGAGGGGATATTCTTTAAATCTGTTACCAATATATCCCCGAAGATTGGTTCCGGTCTCCTGTACCGGCCGGTCAGTATGGAGAATCAGATAACGGAGAGGGATTCGCATCATAGAATGAGTCATCATTATTCTGCATGGAACCTGAGCCATCCAAATGATTCCTCATCATTTGAGAACTCTATCGATTTCGGGTATGGGGGTTCTATCTCACCATAGGCTTCATCTCGGGGATACTTGCCTAGACTAAATTGGTTAATAATATCTATCGCTAGACCAGGATCTTTCTCAGAGATCAGTCCTATCATGGTCTGATAGAGGGTTCCAACACCAAATCCAAGTCTGATATGTGCACCCGTATCTGTCCAGCCAGATACCTGATCCAGAGTTTCTTCGAACAATCCTCCTGATACTGATATCAGATTTCTCTCCTTTTCAATACACCATCTGCTCCATTCAGTGATTACTTTATTGAGATGATCCGGGACTGCCTGGATATCTGATGCATTGGACATGCCAAGGTACGAAATTTTATCCTTCAGATATGAGTAATCACGATGAGTTACTACCCGCTGAATCTGATCGAGTCCTCCAACGGACCCGGTAAAGGTTCCATTAACACATTCTGCATAGATTTCATAAGGCTTTTTTTGTAACGTATGATTTTTCAGTGAAGATGTCTGAACACTTTCGATTGATAGTTTCTGTTCAACAGGCATACAGTCACTGATCTGGAGAAACCTGAGGAGATCATACTTTGGGTCTGCACGGTTCTGACTGCAATTGAATATCTCGTCAACATATGCATCACCAATATTCCTTTTTTTGTAGGAGCGGTGATCATTATCAAATTCCCTGCTGATTTCCCGAAAATACCGGTCATCGTCCTTTACTTGATTCCAGAGCAGAGCGGTCCGGATAGCTCCTTTCAAACTGCTCCCAGGAATGTACGGCAGGTCTGCAGTTTTGATACACTCTCTGATATCAAGGGGATTTTTTTTCCCAGTTCTAGAAATTGCCCGATATCTGCGAAGATCTTTTGGATTGAGATTGTATTTTTTAAAAAACTCAGTCAGTTTGAATTGATCATCCATCTGAGTAATCAGATCTTCACGTTGATCTTCAGTCAGGTTTGCCAGAAAGGCTGACTGATTGATTCGTGAGAGATACAATATGCCCTCCCTTGCAAGTGTCCAGACAAACTCGTTAGGATGGTAGATCTGCCCGGTCCCGATATGTACCGGAGTCCTTGTTGTGAGAGTGATCTTCATTGGATACACCTCATTCCAACCGGGAAAGCAAGGCCGAATTCAACTTTCCGAGGTTTCTCTCTGACTGTGGCTATCTTCCCATATCGAGTTTTTCCGATATTTTTAAAGACCGATCCTTCACCAAGCATCAGCACCTGGGAAGTCATCATCCCATCACTACTACGACCTCTGACTGAGATCAGATCATACCATATTTCCTGGCCAAATGGATCCATCGATTCAGGTAGGAACCGGGAGAGTGTGGTCAGATAGGGTGCAGATTGATTTGGTTCGAGTTCTGCTGTGCCGAAAGCGAGATCAAAATGTCCCTGTCCTGATGAACGCCTTTTTCCGATTCCCTGATCTGCAAGGAGTCTGATTGCACCGGTAACGGATTTTTCCCAGGATGTATCTTTGTAATCGATAAGGAAGTACAAGCCGCCGTCTCCATAATGAGATCCGCTTGTATGGTAGAACTCATCTGATGCACTTGACAGCCGGTTGATACGATTATGGGGAATATCGACCTCTTCCTGCTTTAGTTTGGTTGTTCCTTTTTCAGAGCACAGGATACCTTTCTTACGGTTGAAGCTGAACCGATCAAAGGTCCTGAGCAGAATATCCATTTTTAGACTACCAGAGCTCAGACGATTAAAAATCGCTTCATCCACATATTTTATCTTTTTTAGCGTCTTGAGCATGTCAAATTCGATATCTGATGACCCCGATGGCGGGAGAGAGGGCATCGGATAGAGCCTGACTGGTTTTGCTGAAGAGCCGGTATAGGGAAAGCATGAACTTATCAGGAGTGGATGATTTGATTCAAACGTTTCAATGAAGGCTCCGACATCTTCTCCGAGGTCAGCCATGGCTGTACAAATTGCACCAAAGAGTGTATTTGACGGGAGGGCCTCAGGGAAGGTTGAACGGGGGGTCAGATAGACTGCCTGCATGGGTCAGCCTCCTGATTACAGTCGTTCGAGAATTCCAAGTGCCGTAGTTGCTCCAGTTGTCTTCTCATACGGGTGCCAGTCTTTACCATTTTTGTAGTCTTCTGCAGTTTTTTCAAGGAGGGATATCTTTTCAAATGAGATTTTTCCGGATCCCCGGCTTCCATATCCCCCGATATAATTATCCTCAAGCAGAGTCATGGCCTCGAAGATAAGTTTGATCCGTTCTTCGTCCTCTGGTTCATAGGCTGCAAAAACCATCTCAAACGTGAATGAGGAACCAGCGGGCACCCGTTCAATAAACCGTGGTGTTGCCATTGAAGTAATCCGGTTCAGATAATTTTCTCCTTTTATCTCAGTACCATGGAGAATATCATCATTATTCTTCCAGATCTTCTGAGTCTCTTCAGTTGGATGACTATCACGAACGATGAGACGGGTAGGACCACTCTTTACTTCTTTATCAGCACTGCGTCCAAATGAGATACAGAGTTCACATTTCACATCTTCACATTTATGCGGAGTTCCATCTGACATGAGCCAGGGGGTTCCTTTCTTAAGTTCAAGAAGAGACCGCATTTTTCCTTTGATTGACGATCCCGGAATATAGGGCAGACCAGACATCCGGTTCATGATTACCGGAGAGTCAGTCCCTCCGATCTTGAGGGACTCAGATACCCCGCCGATATGAATTCCGGTATGACAGGTGATCTCTCCACGTATCAGGTAATTTCTGATGAGTTGCATTTACTGTCCTCCATAATATTTAATATAGGCTACCAGAGCCTGCATGAGTTCAACAAACCGGTTATAGTTCTTTTTTATCTGTTCGTCAGTAGAACCCTGGGGGTTGACTTTTTCGAGGCATGCAGATACAAGCTGAAAGAAATCATCAGGGATGAGTTTTCGCCCTTTTGCATATGCAAGGTTGGGACGTATCATGTAAAAGTCAGATTCTACCGATTCCCACCCACTGCTTTTGAGTTTTTCCTGGTTATTGACGATGGTATCAAAGAACTTTCTGAGCTGAGTTGTTTTTAGGTCATTTCGGAATTTTCTGTTGTTTGCGAGTTTGTCGGCAATACCGTTCTCTTTGGCAATCTCTTCAACTGAAAGGTCTGCAAGATGGGTGAGAGATCTAATCTGACTGAGGATCGGATTGATTTCAGAGTCGGAGGATCCTCCACCTCCCTGATAATTTGATGGACCCCGTGATGGAGGGCGTGAAGGTGGTTGGGTAGAGGAATAGCCTGAAGGTCTGCTGCTTGAGTTTCCGTAATTTGGTCTGGGCATAGTAGTCTCCTTGTTAAGTTTTTATCTGATCTTTTCTGGTCTTTCCATCATTTCGAAGTGCCAGGCTGGTCCAGTAGACCGGAAGCTTGATCCACGGGAAGGGTTGGACAATGAGCTCTTCCATCGCTGTGAGGCTGGATGGCCTGATATTGCGTTTCATGAGATAACGCAAATTTGGCATGAAACGCCTTCGGGTAAGCCTGGTTTGTGTCTCTTCAACTGGTTCCTTTTCTGCACAATCCCAGAAGGTCTGTTCCCATAGGGTAAGCAATGAGTAGACCATGCTTTTTGATACCTCCTGGTCCCTGACCGCTTCCATAAGACGTTCTGCTAGCGGTATGAGTGAATGAAGTCCCTGTTCACCAGTTCCTGAACCCCAGGGAAGACATTCATCAAATACAGCAACCCGGTTCTTTTCAATTCCGCCTGCTTTCCAGCTTTTTGCCTGCTCAAGCAGTTCTTCTGCTATCTGGACAGCCCGGGAAACCGGAAGCCGGTGTGATACCATCGCTATCCCTGCTGACAGGGTGATATTTGGGTTATCACCAGTGAACCTGACGAACTCCTGGTGTATTAGGTCTGCAAGCCTGATGGCATCATCCCAGGGGCCGATAATTAGCAGGTCGTCGCCTCCTGAATACGTGATATAGAATTTGCTGACACCATATTTCTCTTTGCATGAGTTACAGACATCAGGGAGATCGTAGTACATTTGTGATGTTGCCCTGGTTTCATCTCCATCTTCATCAGTGGATTTTACCAATATCTGCTTTGGATTTTTATCCTTACACCGGGAGCAGAGGTCTGAGTATACCATAAATTCCCTGCAGATAGTGTTCAGATATCCGGCAAAGAAATACTGTAGCTGGCTGCTGAGGGTGTGAATTCGTGATATTGTTCTATCGGTATCAGGGAGACCTCGGGCAAAGATCTTTCCAAGATTGTCTACATCTGCTTTGATGTATCCGAGTCGTGCAGCGCCGGGTGCTAGTTGGGCCATCTCACTAAACGAGAGGATGTCATGATGATCCATCGGTACTGTGTTTCCCAGAAAGAGAAATCCACAGCCGCCAGGATTTTTTACCGGCATATTGGTGTCATTGATTGAATAGACCTCATAATCTCCCGGTGCCGGCTCACGGCTGAGCAGATCATATGAAGCTGCAAGACCCAGATCACTAAAGTGGATTGGGAGATTTTTTCCTCTGATAAGCCATTGGGCCCGAGCTATCTTTGTTCCAATATCCCGGTATCCACTGCAGACTCTGCACTCATCTCCTGACATGAGTACCCCACAGACTGAACAATATTGGCTCAGGGGTCTCTCGATGCCGGTGACTTCGAACGAAAGCCCACATTCCAGAAATTTCTGCTTCTTTTTTGCTGCTGACAGGCTGGCAAGGCGGTCGAGTGTTGCTGAGAAGGTCTTTATCTCATCGGCAGTGGCCTTGAGCATCGCTATGCTGATACTGAGGTTTCCCCCATGCCGGCGAAGCAGGAGTTCATTCACTTTTCTGCTGATAGTTTCGATACGGGTCTGATTTTTCCCCGTATTTGGTACAAGGATGAGAAATTTCCCCCCGGTGTTCCAGAGTACGGAGGTCTCAAAGAGTCCGCATTGTTCTTTTATCTCTTCGCAGATTGCATCCATCAGCAGCGTGAGCCAGAATGATCTGCCCCGAAGTCTCTTTGCAGTTCCTTTTCGTGCCTGTTCTGGAACCACGGTCTGAAAGATAAAGTTCTGAATCCCCGAGAGATCACCCTGGACAAGTATAAACGGGGTTGTCTTATCTCCCTGATGCAGACATTGGGCGACTGCTGCCGTTGTCGTTGCATGGTCAAATAAAGGGATATCAGGTTCGTTTTTGTATACTGCTGATGGTATGCATGATGTATATTTACGCAGCAGTGCGAGGAGTGTCTGTACAGGTAGGTTCCGGGGTATGTTTTTACATTCAGCAGTGAACTGATCCCATAATGCTTTATACGCAGGATCCAACTTCCAAAGAACGATCTCCTGTCGTTTTACCGGGAATGTTTCATCGCCAATGCCGAGGGGTTTGAGCTGATAATACATATCAGCAGTCTTTTCATCTTTTGTGCCCTCTTTTTTTAATATTGCGGGAAAAACAGCTTTAAGGGGTTCTTCCTGAACTTTTCCAATATCAGCCCTGCCCTTTCGATCAATGGCTGATGAGAGGTGGTCTGCATCCCTGACTATTTCGGCAATATGGCGACTGGCCGACTCTTCAGGCCGGTGATGACACAGTACAATATCAGCGATCTCTTCATCGCCAAGATATGTATGGACGAAATCGGCACTCCATTTGGCATGAGCGCCGGTCCATCCAAAATCATCACGGGTGAGTTGCTCGTACCGGCTGGCATGGGATATGCCTGCCCGTTGCATGAACTTGCCGATATCGTGGAGGAGTGCAGCCACCACTACTGTTCTGGTGTCTGGTTCCACGGATGTGAGGTTATCCGTGAATCCTGATAAATACCGCTGGTTCGAATTTTGGTGTTTTTGCAAGCAAATGTCCTCCTTTTATCTCTTTACGATTCAATTTCAGTTTATTCTGTTTCAGAAATAGTGGTGCACCCAGATGGGGTACCATATCAGGAACTAAGGCAGTCTGATGACCAGGATGGATAATTTAGACGATGATTTGAATATTGCCCTCGTTTTGGTTGTAAAAATGATGTGCGGGGTAATCCTGATGGCCCCTGGTAAATCTGCCTGATCTCTGACAGGTCTCAAATAAAAAATCTGGGGCGTTTATTATAAAATTGAAGGGTGCCTAAAAGGTTTAACGTAACAGTGAACACGAACATACGTCTTTGTATGATACGTGAAATAGAGAGAGCTGACACTATCGTTTCTGAAGATGTCTGGAGAGAGAGATACAATGCGGAATAGAGTGTACACTCTTGATACTGAGTGTCTGATTCATGTTATACCGCATGGAATATATTTGTATTGATAGCAGGGGTGGGATTTTTCTTTAGTATGCAACGGATTAGGTGATCCTAACGTTTTTCCTCGGTGAAGCGGATTATCCGATTATGATGAGACGGGGTTGATGCACTATCATCGGTTCACTATCAGTTCCGATGAATGTCCGGTTTTTCATGCAGGTGTCACAGATCGTAAAAACAAATACCTCTGCACTGCCTTCCTCTTTGGTTCCTACCTGTTCTGATATTCGGGTACGAAGGACCTCAAGGGTTTTTTTATCAGGTTCGCCACAGAAAATACTCTTTTGAAAGCGAATGAGACCATAATCAAGACAACTTTGGGCAACTTTATTTCTGATTTTATTATCAGTGATATCATACATAACCCAGGTTACCATTATCGCCACCTCCAGTCCAGCGGAGTATAGGATCTTCCTTCAGCAAGGTATCTGGCTATCTGATGAATATCTTCTTTCAAATAATTCCTGAATGAGAGAGTCTTATCCCCTATTACCCGTTCATCATCAAGTCTGGCAATCGTTGCGGTGACTACCCGGCGTTTTGCGTCAGCGGTTAACCATCCTTTCTCGTCGAGATCGGTGTCTTCAAGCAGGTCTCTCACAGCAAGGGTGATGATAACCCGGTCGATCACCGGCTGGCGGTAAGGCTCTATCAGATCATAGACGAGGGCTTTGTTTCCATACCGATCTCCGTGAAGAAATCCGGCATAGGGATCAAGTCCGGAAAGGAGGCAGGCTTTTTCAACTTCATTGTACAGGATCCCGTATCCATAATTGAGAGCAGCATTGAAAGGATCGAGTGCCGGGTGCTGTGTTCGATGCCCATGATACAGAGCCGGGTTGAGAATAGTGGCAAGAGCTGAGAAGTATGCATGAGAGGATTCACCTTCTATGCCTCTGAGGTGTTCTGCTTTCTCAGAGAGCAGTCCGGTCGTAGGAATATGATCTCTGAGAGCCTCAATCCGTTCTCCTTCTGTGACGAGTTCAGGAATATTGCGTCTTCTTCCAAGGATGGAGAGGAGCCGACCCTGATGAGCGATCTTTGCTTTTAAAATCATGGCCATCAGGTGATATCCAACCTGTGTTTCAGCTGCTGCGATCTGGCGCCTTCTTACCGTTGCAATCCCGCTTCCCTGACAGGGGAGTATTCTGCATGAAGGGTCTCCACCTCGTGAGATAATCACCAGATCCACTCCTTCTTCAGCAGCAAGTTGGAGGGCAGCTGAAGAGATAGAGGCTGTCCCGGTTACCAGGATCTGCCTGATAACCGTGGTGGCATATTCATAGGACTGACCATCATGTTCGATGAGAAACCGGTTTCCCTTCTTGCGGATAGATGCTCCATAGCCGTTAATGACAAGATCTGCACGGTCTGTCATTTGTGAGAATTGGGGGGTAAAGGGGATAAAACAGTGGGTATTCAGATGGAAGCAGAGTATCAGGAGAGAGAGCGACAGAATGACGAGGTCAGGGTCTGCTTATCGAGCTGAATTATGAAGATGGCTTTGTTTTTGGGGGAACCCATATACAAGTCATGCAGATACGGAGTGATCAATAATGGATATAGAGGTCGCAGTCCTTGTTTTTTGCGGAACCCGTATGCAAGGTGTCTGCCTGGACCGGAGATGTGAACCGGGGCTGAAGTTGCAGTCCTTGTTTTTTGTGGAACCCGTATGCAAAATCAAGCATGGCAATAAAGAACATCGAATCAGCAATCGTGTCGCAGTCCTTGTTTTTTATGGAACCCATATGCAAGCATACACTCTATGTGTGATGATTGTAATGGAGTGTTTTTGTCACAGTCCTTGTTTTTTGTGGAAACCGTATGCAAGCTATAGAGATTGATACTGATAACATCGTTGGAAATATGTCGCAGTCCTTGTTTTTTGGGGAACCTGTATGCAAGTAGGCTATACTATAATTTAACCGGCGCGCTAATAGAGTCGCAGTCCTTGTTTTGTGTGGAACCCGTATGCAAGCTGAATAATCCTTCTCTTTTAACTATTAGGTTATAGTGGTCGCAGTCCTTGTTTTGTGTGGAACCCGTATGCAAGCTTGGATCTGATCTGCGAATTCATCAAATGCAATCAATGTCGCAGTCCTTGTTTTGTGTGGAACCCGTATGCAAGGGTTAAATGAAACCTTTTATAATTTTAGATTTACAAGGTCGCAGTCCTTGTTTTGTGTGGAACCCGTATGCAAGTCATAACGCAACCCCTTTATTCAGTGATATCTCTATTTGTCGCAGTCCTTGTTTTGTGTGGAACCCGTATGCAAGAGCCAAAAATCTTGTCCGATTCCTGATCCCTGCCTGCAAACCCTCATCATCCCGATACATTTATACGAGCGACGAGAGTACATTTTCTTGAACCTTTATACCCTCGTCGCAAGCTGATATAATCCTTTCAATGTTTATGCAACGTCGGCAGAAGAGTATCTACAAACGAACTCAGATCTTTTTTTATTTATTTAACCGTAACTCAAGTTTACTGGCCTTCTGCTCTGTATCGTTCATCCCACAATGTGCAATATCATTCCGGCTCACCGTGGAAAAGTGTGGGTTGTTTAACTTTCCCTCTACGACATTTGCCGTTCAACAATATGGTGGGAGGGTCTTTGGCCCGACCTCTCCTATCCTGTGTCAGGGAGGGCAAGGAGGGGGATGTAATCCCTTCCCTTTATTTTTGAAAGTATAAAATTTAAGTATGAATTCTGGCCCAATGGTTGCAATATATACCCGAATGTATCAAGAAGCACTCCGAATACCTGCTCCATGGTTTATTCGTGATATCCAAATTGAGCCCCATGACAAAAAACAGATAATAATGCTTGATTTTGATAAAGGTAGCACCGTTGAATGCCCTAAATGTGGAAAAAATGGGTGCAAACCACATGATACCCACCCGGATAGAAAACGTCATCTAGATTTTCATGGTTATCATTGTTGCCTTCATGCCCGAGTACCCCGTGTAACCTGTCCTGATTGTGGAGTTATCAAAAAAATGTCCCATGGGGGAGGAGGCATAGTGGATTTACATATGAATATGAGGTAATTCTTTTATCTCTTGCAAGTTCCATGCCCATCTCTAAGCAAGTCAAACCTATACACTCAATACTGTCACCAGCATAATAGTCGAAGTCCTTGTTTTTGTGGAACCCATATGCAAGGAGTGGACGTTCTCCGATTTCAGCGACCCTTTCAACCTGTCGCAGTCCTTGTTTTTTGTGGAACTCGTATGCAAGTATCCGTAAAATTCTACAATCGGATAAGGATAATCATTTGTCGCAGTCCTTGTTTTTTGTGGAACCCATATGCAAGTATCGACAGGATAGGACCAAACGAGTTTGCAATCGCGGCGCAGTCCTTGTTTTTTGTGGAACCCACATGCAAGTAGAGGAGGCCGGGGATATTATGTGGGTGATGTACACGAGTCGCAGTCCTTGTTTTTTGTGGAACCCGTATGCAAGAGAAGACGACTGCGATCAAGTTCGCGCGTAATATTGCGTCGCAGTCCTTGTTTTTTGTGGAACCCGTATGCAAGAGCCAAAAATCTTATCCTATTCCTGATCCCTGCCTGCAAACCCTCATCATTCCGATACATGTATACAAGCGACGAGGGTACATTTTCTTGAACCTTTATACCCTCGTCGCAAGCTGATATAATCCTTTCAATGTTTATGCAACGTCGGCAGAAGAGTATCTGCAAACGAACTCAGATCCTTTTTTATATTTTTAACCCGCAACTCAAGTTTACTGGCCTTCTGCTCTTTATCGTTCATCCCACAATGGGCAATATCATTCCTGATATCGGTTATCCGATCCCAGGTCTTCGAATATTCTTTCCAATCATTCCGCGATTCAAACCAGTCAGAATATTCGGCTAGTTCATACCAGGATCCCTTTGCCTTCAAGGCCCCCCCTGACAGAGTTCTTTCAGCTTCAGCCCGGACTGATCGATCAAGCCATTTTGAGCCTGCCCCTACGGCACAGATAAGGACAGTAACCATCCATTCCCTGGCCAGGGTGACTGCCTGGGGATATAACCCCTGTTCGATCTGATAAGATATCAGCTCCAGCTGGGTTCTGATATGATCCTGGCAGGGTCCTTTGTGGAGATCAGGATAAGCAGTTGAAAATCGGGAGATCGCTGCTAGACGACCGATAACCGGTTTTAATGCCGGTGTGTACTGCCCACTCTCTTCTTCTACCGCAGGCAGGGTCTCTCCGATGGATCGTGCATACGCAATACCTTCTACCGGCCGGGAGAGCCTTACCGCTGAGGTAAATCCTTCAAGTTTGCCCGCAAATGCGGCAATCTGAGTTGGACCCTCTTTTCCTCCTGATGACAGGAACTGTGCTGCGGCTATCTTTTGCACAAGAGTCCGAATCTCTCTGGCATCTGCATGATTCATA
>DATMXW010000108.1:0-3423 GCA_035561295.1 Methanospirillum sp.
TCATAGTACTTACTCCATCCTTATAATTATCCTTCCAGTCGTTCCGCTTCTCATCATTTGAATGGCTTCATTGATCTCATCCAATGTATATTCATGAGTGATAAGACCTTCCAGGTTCAGTATCCCTGCACTCATAAGGCGGACGTACCTCGGAATATCGATGTCAGGTACACAACTCCCTCCATGACTTCCTTTCAGGACTTTGTTGAAATGAATGGGTAAGGTATAGATTGACACATTATTTCCCTTTCGCGGAACACCGACAAGGATTGTTCTACCATCAGGATGTGTAAGCTCATATGCCTGTTCGATAACTCGGGCATTTCCTGTCGTGTCGATTACAACATCTGGCCCCTGATGTCCAACAATAAATTTGATTTTATCAATAAGATCCGGCGTTTTTGTTGAATTAAAACAATAATCTGCCCCCATCTCTTTTGCCATCTCAAGCTTGTTATCATGGAGATCAATACCTATTACCGGATAGGCAGAAACCATTTTCGAAGCCTGTACAATATTGAGACCAACCCCCCCGACACCATACACCACAACAGACTGGCCAATCTTTACCTGGGCGTCATTATTTATTACACCAAGGGCAGTCGTAACCGCACATCCGAACAAAGGTGCGATCTTCATATCGAATCCCTTTGGGATTGGTGTCAGCCGGTTCTCTGAAACGATGGCGTACTCATTGAATGTTGTCACCCATCCTGCGTTTATGACTTTTCCATTCCAGCGATACTGAGGTGTTCCGGACTCTATGCCCCTGCTCTTCCTCCAATGGAGAACAACATGTTCCCCGGTTTTTACTGTTTTTACACCCGGGCCAGTCTCCATGACGATGCCTGAACCTTCATGTCCAAGAAGATGCGGGAGAAATTTATCGGATCCTTTGGCTGCCTCTATCTCATTTAACTGTGCCCCGCAGATACCACTATAGATTATTTTGACAAGAACCTGGCCACAGGTGAGTAAATCCGGAAGTTCAACTTCATCTACAACAAGAGGTTTATTCGTCTCATTCAATATTGCTGCTTTCATGTGTGTAATTTGCATACCCAATCCACCTCATTCAAAGAAAATAAATTCGTAATCCCCGTTATAGCCGAAGAGATCAAATAACCAGATCCATTCATCGGTATCAAAGAGCGACTCTGCAGTCAGGGCCCAGCATTCAAGATTAAATAACTCAAGTTCATTCCGGTAACTCTCAACCATAATGAATTTCTGCTTCCCTACCCGCTCTATTTCGTGCAGAGCATCCTTAAGTTCAAATATTCTCAGATTATGGAGGCACCCCAGTGATATGACCAGATCAAACTCGTTGTCATCAAACGGAAAGCGATCCTGAGCCCTGTGCTGGAAAAGATGACCGGAAAAATCCGGATGTCGGCATTGCAATCCATGATCAGAAATATCAAAACCCTGAATCTCTAAATCCGGGATCAACAATTGTAGTTCGTATAAGAGATACCCCTTACCACATCCGACATCAAGAATCCTGTTTCCTGCCATTATATTATATTGTTCTATCAGTTTTATCGCAACGGGTTTCCAATATCCCGGACGATAACTATAGCCCCCATAACCAAACCGCCGGTCTCCATCCCAGTATTCATACCCGTACTCTTTTGCCTTCTGCATACAATGAATTTTATCATCTACCATTCGTGCAATATAGTCACGTTCTGTTTTTTTATGAAGAGGTGTCGCAAAATGTAATAATTCACCCATGATTCTCATAACTCCCAAATACCTTTCAGTGTGTAAAATATTATTCTAAAGGTGGTATTCACCCTAAAGAGGGTTTTTATAATCCCCCATTTTGGGGGGAACCATCTCAATTTGAAGTAACCGTGATACCTCTTTTGAGCGTGTCTCAAGTGTTGAAAGTAAGGTCCTGGCTTTGTTCAACTGGCTCTCTTTAATTTCATTTATATTGAGACATTCATCTGCAAATCTCCTTCTATCCTCTCCGACAACCAGAAATTCATTAAGGATGATACAACACCATTTTATCGCATGAACAGGAAAGAGCATCTGTAATCTGCGATAATGGTTTTCTGGATCCTGTAATCGTCCAAGGACCCGGGTTGTGAATTCGGGAAGGTATGAAAGAGGAACCGGGACTGAAGGCTGACAAAAGAAATCAGCGATCATCTTTACCGGATCGTCCATGCCCGCATACTCAAAATCGATAAAATATACCCTCCCCTGTGGTGTTTCGATAGCATTATGAAAACCAAAATCTGAAGGAGAAAGACAGATCTCTTCTTCTAAAATTTTGTTATTCGGATCTATAATGCCGTTTTGTTCCTGAATCAGAATACTGGCCTTGATCTTTTCCCAAAGAGGGATAAGGTCAGATCTGACAAAGGCTTTAGCAGACCTTTCCACCTCTGATCCAAGGGGTAACTGTAGTAGTCGTGGAATACGACTGTTTACACACTCTAGATGATCCTGTATTGAGAAACAGGCTTCAGAAGCAGGCAAAAGACGTTCTTTATCACATAAATTGGGTTTTGTATTCAGCGACTCAAAAAAAAGAAGAGCCTGCAGGACATGCTCTTTTCGCAATTCCCCCCAGAGTATCTTATGGCCATCAATATATTCGATAATGGCAATTCCTTTCTCGGAGTTACACAGAATCGGCTTTGGTACAGATGATATCCCCAGGCGATCTGCATACTCAAGAAACATCCACTCAGCCCGGAAACGATATCTTAGATCTGAAGGATGTCTGAAATACTGTTTCAGGATATATTTCGGTATTCCGTTCAATTCAAGGATGAAAACTTTATTATTCCCTCCACTCCTAACAGATCGAACTCCAATACCTTCTCTATGCTCAAGTCTCGAGATGAGATCTCGTGAAAAAAAATCCAGATTATCCATCTGATTATTCATATAACCCCATGTTGATAACAGAGATCTGATCCCAACTGATAGCAGTGTAATAATCCGAGTTTGAGGGAATAGAGATATCAGGATTATAAAGTATTCTGATGATATCTGATCCAAGGTCTGGATGAAGAAGCACCTTTGGTAAATCATCAATCATAATCCCACATCCAAGATGGTTGATTCTGAATATCTTTCTTTCCCGAGTTGGTTCGAAAAAATCCATTTTACTGATCCATCAATACCAATTCCATAAAATCTATTTTTTTCAAGCCACTTGAGTACCGGGGTATGAAGGTCATATCCCACTCCATCAACAGAATCGCGCGTTTTATGGCTTATAACATAAAGACTCCAGTCATTCTCTAAACAAATACTCAGAAAAGAACATAAACCATCCATTACTCTTGCATTTTGTATGAGTGTTCCATAGACCATCCCTTGGTTTTTAATCCATTCCTGTTCAAGGACATGTTCAATAAGATAATTCCAGATTATTGGTGTACTCCAGTTTACATT
>DATMXW010000109.1:0-5209 GCA_035561295.1 Methanospirillum sp.
GATCATGCCAGAATGATGGCTAAATATCTCATGAAGAAGAATTCCAAATTTTTTATTATCATTTTTTCAGATTAGATCTGACTCATCGATCCCTTTTTTTAGTACCGGTATATATTGTATCAGACGAGGATCAAAAGAAGAACATGATACACAAAATATCCTCTCTGATTTTACCAACGATAATTCTTACTATCCTCATTTTTGTCCCGGTATGTGCAAGCGGGACAGTAGAGAGTAACAATGCTCCTCTCCATACAGAACTGGTGGTGAGTGGAGATCAGACAAGTCATAATCCAGATCTGATAGACTCAGCAGAGGAAAACCAGATCATCCGTATAGGAGTTCTGGCAAACCGGGGAGATGAGGTATGCAGAGAAGAATGGGGTCCTACCGCAGAATATCTCTCTCAGCACCTCTCCCCGATCAGGTTTGAACTTGTCCCTCTTGATTTCAATGAAACATCCCCTGCCGCGAAGAACAGGAATGTCTCATTTATTGTAGCAAATCCTTCAGTATACACATATCTTGAATATTACGGCCTTGCAACCAGAATCGCTACCCTACAGGTCCCTGGTGATCCTGATCCCCAGTCTGTTTTTGGAGGGGTAATATTTACCAGAATTGATAGGACTGATATTACCAGTATCAAAGATCTTCGGGGAAAACGATTTGCTGCGGTAGACCAGAATTCACTCGGGGGCTGGCAGGCTGCACTCATGGAAATTAAGTTCGCAGGAATTGATCCGGTTCATGATTTTGCAGAACTGAACTTTACCGGAACGCAGGACGCCTCCGTGTTTGCTGTGCTCAAAGGGGATGCAGATGCCGGAACCACCCGGAGTACGCAGCTGGAACGTATGGCAAAAGAGAATAAGATCGATCTAACCCAGATAAAAATACTGAATAATCAGCAATCTGCCCACCCTGAATATCCCTATCTTCTCTCAACGCATTTGTATCCTGAGTGGCCATTTGCAGCAGTCACCGGGACTGCCCAGAATCTGAGCAAGCAGGTATCGGTCTCTCTCCTGATGATGAAAAGCGATGATCCTGCTGCAAAGGCAGTGAGGGGAGCAGGATGGGCTATTCCCCAGGACCATACCACCGTCCACCAACTGCTTCGTGAGTTAACCCTCCCCCCCTACGAGGATTATGGTAAAGCAACGGTAACACAAATTATCCACCAGTACTGGCAGTCTATGCTTGCGATAATCGCCGGGATAATGGGTCTTTCAGCACTCCTGTTCTATACCTGGCATACAAAACAGAACCTGGCGCATGCCCTGAAAAAAGTTACCGAAAGTGAAATAGCCATATCAAAATCAAAAAAAGCTCTTGAAGAGGTGCATGAAGAACTTGCTGAAACACAGACCCGGATTATGGATTCTATACATTATGGAAAACTGATACAACAATCCATTGTACCATCTCACCGGGAACTTAGTCGATTCTTGCCGGATTATTTTATCCTCTTCAAACCTTTGGATATCGTTGGTGGAGACTTTTACTTTTTTAAGGACACAAAGAACGGTTTTTGTATCGCGACGGTAGATTGTACCGGTCATGGAGTTCCCGGAGCATTTATGACCATGATGGCCAATGCACTCTTAACCCGGGTTATTGAAACCTACCCTGAAGAAGGCCCAGCCTTTTTGCTTCAAAAACTCCATGTCCTGGTGCAGGATACACTGAAAAGCCAGTCTGAGAACAATCATCTGGAGAACGGCCTTGATATCGCACTCTGCCTCATAGATATGAGTGCACAAAAACTCACCTTTGCTGGCGGAGGATTGCCACTTATAATCTCAGAGAGTGGAGCAATCAGAGAGATACCTGGAGATCGTCTCCATCTGGGATTTTCATCTCCTCGAAAGGAGTATGCATTCACCGAACATCAAATTGAAATACGACCAGATTGCCATTATTATTTATTGACTGACGGGGTACTTGATCTTCCCGGGGGTAGTCATGGGTATGGTCTGGGACGCAAAGGACTGATAAAACTCATTATAAATCTCGCTGAAACACCCATGAAAAGACAAGGGGATAAAATTCTCTCTGTTCTGACAGACTATCAGAACCAATATGAACAGAAGGATGATATGCTCATTATCGGATTTTCTATTAAAGGAAAGGAGGATACATAATGTATGATCTATTACGTCTCAAGGAAGAATTTTCACGGCAGGGCGTACTCATAAGTTTCAATGGTTCTTTAACCAATAGTATTATCGAAGAGATAGGAAACGCGATTAAGCGATATCTTGAAGATGGACAGCATGGAAAAGGGACAATTACTGATGTTTTTGCGGCATATATTGAGCAGACTCAGAATGTTCGTAACTATATGCTCAATCATGATTTGCATGATACCCATAGCTCATCCATTGTTGTTATAAGTAGTCTTGATGGGAACTACCAGATTGGATCAGGCAATAGCATCAGAAAAGAGGACGTTTCCAATCTTATTTCTCACTTGGAAAGGATTAATAGTCTTGACAAAGACGGGCTCAAGAAATTATACAAAGAACAGATACGAAAAGAACGTAATCCTGATTCCCGTGGAGCTGGTCTTGGGCTAATTGATATTGCCCGTCGGTCGACAGGAAAACTTGAATACACGTGTGAACACCTTGATGAAAATCATGACTTTTTTAGCTTATATGTCACCATAAAGGGGTACCCACATGATTAACATCCCGGCTACCAAGTCTTCACCCCGGGTTTTTTTTTCAGAGGAAGAGAAAATTTTCACTATTTCAGGAGAATCATACCCAGAGAACACATTTGCTTTCTTTGAGCCTATTTTTTCCTGGCTTCATCTCGAACTGCCCAGATATGACGACATTAGGTTTGTTTTCAATATCAGTTACTTGAATTCAAGCAGCACAAAATGCATCCTAGACATGCTTGATCTGCTGGGAGCAGCTGAAAAAGGGGGTTGCAGAGTATCAGTTGTATGGTACTATGAAGCAGAAAATGAGCGAGCTCTTGATATCGCCCAGGAATTTGAAGAAGATGTAGAGATACCATTTGAGATTATCCCCCTGGAATTGCCTCACCCATCAGAATGACAAAGGACATACCCTCTTTATTTGATCGGCTGATTCATCAGCTCCCTGTCCTGGCAGCAGACACCTCACCGATGGGTAAGGAGTTTTACGAGACCGCACGGGCATACATAAAACTGGTTGAACGCTTTGAAAAAGTAATGGGGATTGCAGATAAATATCAGGCCGAACTAAAGGATACCAGCGAGCAACTGTTATTGTCACGAAACGAGAGTGAGCGACAACATGCAGAGTTGAAGGCAGTATCAGCACGGATACAAAGCAGAGAGGAAGAGCTTCAGCGAAGTGAGCAAAAATATCGCCTTCTTGCTGAGAACTCAACGGATGTGATCTGGACCATGAACCTGAATGGGGAGTTTACCTACGTCAGCCCTTCAGTCTACCAGCTTAGAGGATATACTCCTGATGAGGTGATGCAACAGACAGCAGAGGAGGCTATCTGCCCAGAATCTCTTCCAATCGTACAACAAAAGATTCAGGAGGCACTCTCTTCCCTAATAACTAAAAAGAGAGATGCACCCACAGTCACTGAGGTGGAGCAACCATGTCAGGATGGATCCACAGTCTGGACCGAGGCCATCACCAAACTATTACTTAATGATGCAGGTCAGCCAATAGGCTTCATCGGGGTGAGCAGGAACATCACGGAACGGAAAAAAACAGAGGAATCCCTACGGGAAAGTGAAGAACATTTTCGAAATCTGTTCGAACACGCTCCGGTAGGCATCTTTCATTCACTACTAACGGGTAAGTTTTTAGCAGTTAATCCGGTTCTCGTAACGATGCTGGGGTTTTCGTCTCCAGAAGATCTGATTACCAGTACAACTGATATGACCACTCAGATCTATGTAGATTCATCCAAAAGACCTGAGATTATGCAGGCTCTCTTATCAACCGATGGATGGGTACATTATGATGAAGTACTCTGGCGCCGCAAAGATGGAAGGGTAATATCAGTTGATATGACCGGTCGGAAAGTCGTCAACGCAGCAGGTGATATATCGTATCTAGAAGGATTTATTGAGGATATCACTGAACGGAAACTCGCTGAACAGGAATTAAAAGAGAATGAAGAGAAATTTATTTTGATATTTGAGGAGACACCAGATCCTATTCTCATTCTTGATTCCTCGCTGCGGATTCTTGAAGTCAATCGTGGATTTGAGAAGGTCTTTGAGTGTACGAATGAAGGGATAATTTCAGAGCAAATTGATAATCTCGGCATTCAATTAACAGAGAATTCCATCAATCTGGCCCTTACAAAAGACGAATCGCCGGATAATATTTTCCATGAAGAGATGATTCTGGTTAAACGGACCGGAGTTCCTTTCATTGCAGAAGTTGCCATATCACGAATCATCATCCAGTCCGAGCCCTGCCTGCTCATTCAGATCCATGATATTGATGAGATCCGCCGTGCCCATGATGCAGTCGCCCAGGTAAATAAGAAACTCAAGATTCTCTCAAGTATCACCAGGCATGATATTCTGAACAGAATTATGGTAACCTCGTTTTATTGCGGGGAGTTAAAAAGTGCTATTACTGATGAAACCGGGCTGAAGAAACTTGAAACGATGAAAAAGGCTTCTGATGAAATTCGCAGCCTCATCGATTTCACCGGGCTATATCAGGATCTCGGTGTGACCGATCCGTCATGGCAGAGAGTTGAGAGTGTGCTGAAAGCGCAGGCAATTCAAGGACTTGTTTCCCATATACAATGCCAATCAGATCTCAATGGCATAGAGATCTATGCAGATCAGATGCTGGAGAAGGTACTGTATAACCTGGTGGAGAACTCAGTCCGTCACGGTCAGGGACTGACCACTATCAGACTCACCTGTTCTGAGGAAGGAAGGGATCTGAGCATCTGGTATGAGGATGATGGTGGGGGAATTGTTGCCGCTGATAAAGGGAAAATTTTTAACAAAGGTTTTGGAAAAAATACAGGACTCGGCCTGTTTCTAATAAGAGAGATCCTCTCGATCACCGGAATTACCATTAGCGAGACTGGAGAGCCTGGTATCGGGGTCAGATTCAATATGAAAATCCATGCAGGGAAATGGAGAAAGAGATAATGAGATATCAGCCTTTAGATAACGATGATAAAGTTTGGGAATAATTGCGAGAGAGTTTCAGAT
>DATMXW010000110.1:0-19325 GCA_035561295.1 Methanospirillum sp.
TTCAGCATCTGTATGGGCTCCCATCTAAACGGCCTCTTATGTTGCTCGCATGAGGATATATACCTTTGCAGGCATTCTCCCAGACAAGCAACTCAAAGAGCCGTCTGCCACTCTCTTGGTGAGAGTGGGATTTACAACTTACACTGATGCACATATAATACTTTCTTATGCGCTCTCCCAAAGCACCACTAAAACACTCAACAGATGGCAGGTTGGATAGATTTTGGAGATTGAAAACAGGAGACAATTACACACTGGATTCAGAAAATAGATGAGAATAATTGAATTTGCAGATCCTCATATTCACAACGAATGAACGAAGAGCGCGAATCCATATACATCTGACTCAACTCGTCATCAGATCACGCGGCAGGATTGCTGCGCACACGCTCAATGTACAGTTCGCCGAAAAATGACTCCTGACGGATCACCAGGCGGCAGACATATGAGAATAATCTGCAGAGACATATCTATCAATGCCGGAATTTCAGGTGAACGCTATCAGCATCCCTCACCGAGAAGATGAAACCCTGCACTCAGATACCAGGATAGTAGTTTGCTGATTACCATCACTCTTCCAGTATAATACTCACATCCGCGTACAAAGTGGGAGACAACGTACCAGGAGTTACAAGAAATACCATCGTACATCTCTTCCTCATTCGGGAGGAAACCCTTTGAAGCACTCAGCCTAACGATCCATAATGCAGAAATCAATTATTCTCTGTAGTATGCTCGTTCTTATGTTTCTAACAGGAGGAGCTTATGCCCTCGTACCTGATCAGAAGTCAAATCTAACTGAGAAAGACCAGATTACGATCAAGAATGAAACCCCCATAAATGTGTATATCATTATCGCAGTTGAATCAAACGAAGGGAAAGACTTCCGTCCGCATCATGGTCATAAGGATGGGAATCTCACCCAAAACTCAACGGAAATGAGAAACAGTACAGATGAGTCTCCATTTCACTCATCATTTGATATGAATAAGACCGCTCCCCGGTTTGAGAAATTTACCCATAAATCAGATAACCATACGAATTCATCATGAGTTCATAGATATCAGTGACAAGAAGGATACCATTTTAATCAATCACCTCCTTTTTTCTCACGGTTGTGAATACCAAGACAACCCTTATCATCTGACTCTGGAAGGATTCGAATAGCCTTCCAATACGGGTACATCATTTGATGATCTGAATTCAATCTAAAGAGAGTATGAGATAGATATTTACGATTAACATACTTAACAATACAGTGCGAATACCTAGCCCAGTGGAGAGATAATGGTTACCAGTTCAGATATGACTCAGTTATCAGAGACCTGGATCAGAATTCTGAACAAAATGGATGCCATGGAGAAGTCTCCAAAAGATTTTGGATCCGGCGATTTACTCCACTGTTCTGAGATTCACACGCTCATGGCAATCGGGAAGCATCCAGATACCAATATCACAGAGCTAGCCAGATTTCTAGGAATTAGCAAAAGTGCTACCTCCCAGATGATCACCAGGTTACTCAATAAGGATCTGGTAGAGAAATCCCAAAACCCGCGTAATAACAAGGAGATCATCATCAAGTTAAGTGCAAAAGGGGTGATCGCCTTTCTCGGACATGAACAGCACCATGCTAAAATTTACGCCCGGATGACCCAGAAACTCGGGGTGATGAATAGGGATCAGTTCCTGATCATTACAAGGTTTCTTCACGCAATTGAAGAAACCACTGATGAATTCATGCAGGATCAGGAATAATTTTTTTCGTTTCCCTAACAGTAAACATACTTAACAAAAACAAAGATAAAACAGGAGATATCATGAAAACAGATCAAGCACTCAAATCACACGGGATTATCTGCACCTGCACCCCCTGGACTGTCACCATGCTAGACAATCTGTTCAGACGTTTTCTCCAGAATCCACAAAAAATTCTGGGCAAATTCATCCGGCCGGGAATGACAGTGTTAGATATCGGATGCGGACCGGGTTTTTTTACTCTACCCATGGCAAAAATGGTTGGACCGGGCGGCAAGGTAATCGGAATTGATGTCCAGAAGGAGATGCTCGATCTGGTGATGCAGAAGAGTGAGCAATTGAATATGGGCAACCGTATCCAGGTACATCAATGTAATCCTGACGCCATCGGAATACATCAAAAAGCGGATTTTATTCTCTCTTTCTACATGGTTCATGAAGTTCCAGACAGGGATGCTTTTTTCACAGAAGTTGCCGGACTTCTGGCTCCAGAAGGAAAATATCTCGTTGTTGAACCATTTTTTCATGTTTCATCAGATGCATTTAATGACACTCTTGTCAGTGCAACCAAAGCAGGACTCAGAGTAGAACAGCGCCCAAATTATAGATTGAGCCATGCTGCGTTACTGGGCAGAGGTACATGAGTCTGACGCAGACAGGGGATTATTGCCCGGACAGGGTGCAGGAAAAAATGTGGATAAACAAGAGTTCATGCAATACCAGCTTCCACCCAGTTATTCTGTGCAATATCAACAGTCAAAAATTTATCAGCACCATCAGAGAGATCAATCGTTTTTGTTGTTCTCAGATTTCCGCTCACCAGAGTTAACTGATATGATCGTGCCTTTACCTCCTTGAAGTACGGAGTTTTCCCCACAATATTGTCATTCACATACAGATTGGAATCTGAAGGAATCGAGGTGATCTGTAGACCAGCGGTTGCTGCTCCCTGTACTGGGGAGAAAACATCACTCTCTTCAGCGGGAGAAGGAACAGGAGCAGGGACCGGATCCAACGTGATCTTCACCACCTTATTTTGTCCGGATTGTAAACTAACCACTTCTTCATGGGGGGTGTATCCTGAACTGCTGGCTTTTATGGTATGATTCCCTGCATCAAGAGTCATCTTATACGGGGGTTCATATGCAGTTCCATCAACGAAGACCTCAGCTCCTACCGGATCCATATTAATATCCAGGCTGGCTTGTTCTTCAGGACTTGCCGGGGAAGTATCAGGATAATCAGACGAGGCAACGATGAGGGGTACGGTAAGCGGACTCTCTTCTGGGAATGCAATCTCCTGGTCATATCTCCGGAATCCGAGCATTGTAGCCAGAACCTGATGATCTCCCGGGGTCACGGTGAAGATAGCCGGAGTTTTTGCATCCTGCTTCACCCCGTCAATACTGATTGAGGCCCCTTCAGGTTCAGAAGTAATTCCCACATCGATCGTCCCGTCATCATTTTTCACCACTGCACCCCCGGGGCCGGTGAGCACATATTCAAGTGAAATGTCATCGCCGGCAGCGAGGGTGACTTTTTTTGTCTCACTCGTGTATCCCTGCATACCAACCATGAGCGTATAGGTCCCGGGTTCAAGGGTGATGGTCTCTGGCGAAAGGTAATTTTCAATCTGATTGCTGACCAGAATCGACGCCTTGGTAGGAATGGATCTTACTCTGACAATTCCTTTATCAGTGGTGAGGGTATAGGAGACCAGTCGTTCGTCACCCTGAATGGTGACGGTATCGGTCACCGGGGGATACCCATCTTTACTGACCTTAATCGTATAATCACCATAGGTAAGATCTGAAATTGTCAGGGGAGTTCTCCCTTTCAAATTCCCATTCAGGAGAACCTTTGCATCATCAGGCTCAGATTTCACCGTGAGATTTCCCTGGGTTTTTTTCTCAAGCCTGACGGTGAGAGGACTCTCTTCTGGGAACCGTATCTCTTGTTCGTACGAAGTGTATCCAGGTTTTGATACCTTTATCTGATGATTGCCATCGGTGACGAGATAAAAGGCAGGAGTTATCTGCTCCATCTTCTCCCCATCGATATAGACCCATGCTCCATCTGGTTCTGAAATAATTTTCGCTGAAACACTTCCCACAGGATTCTTTGCTGCAGATAATCCGGCAAGAGTCGCTGATATCGTCTTCTTCTCCCCGGCATGGGCAGTAAAAGATTCGGTATAGGTGGCATACCCGTCTTTTTTGAGAGAAATGGTATGCATTCCAGGTTGCACTTCCATGACTGCAGGAGTGGAAACACCTTCAGGAGGGTTTTGTCCGATAGTATTCCCATCCAAATAAATGATTGCCCCCTGTGGTGTTGATTCTACACTGAGAATCCCGGCTATTGCAGTAAGAGTAAATTTTCTGCTCGATTTGGGCGCCTTTACAGAAATGGTATCTACAATAGATTCGTACCCGAGCTTCTCAATCACCACAGAATGGGATCCATACGAGAGATCTGGCGCAGTCAATGGGGTCATCCCCAATTTCTCACCATCAAGGATAACTCCGGCACTATCAGGATCACTCGTAAACTTGAATTCTCCGGTAAGTTCAGAACATCCAACAGTAATGAGCAGACACATTGCACATAATATAATCAATACCGTATTCTTCATTCAGATCACCTCTCATCACATAGGTCATAGGAAGGGTGGATATTAAATTCACCGGGAGTAACCAAACCGATATCTGAAAAGAGCATGCCATCCGGGCTCAAACCTTCGGCATTGGAAGAACTCAAAAGATCAATGTATTAAAACAAAAGGATACAATCAAAGAATCGTTTTTTTTGTCCGAAAACCATGCGCTAACCCGGGGAAGGAGATAAATAGAGGAACAATCGTTTCTCCTCACCTGACCGGGTCAGTATGAAAACTCATCTCCTCTGATTATTCGGTAAGCCCTGGTTTGCCGTTGTCACTCGTTCCCCTCAGGGCAGAGGTGATGATCGCAAGGATCGTAATGAACGAGGATATCCAGAACGCCAGGGTAATGCCGTGGGTGAATGCAATCTGTATTGCCTCTGGCTGATGCATCCCGCCAACTACAAACATATTCATCATCTGGTCAAGAGGAACTGTACTCACCAGGAGCGGCATGGCGATCGTCATTGAAATTACCATTCCCGTATTCATAAAAAATGCCCTCATCGCTGAAGCAGCACCCCGACGGTCAGGAGGTACTGCCATCATAATCGCACTCGTATTGGGGGGCTGGAAGAGTCCTGACCCAAACCCATTGATAAACATCCAGACCGCGATCAACCAGTATGGAGTATCATACTGCATCAGGGCAAGTCCGATCAGCCCGACCAGAGAGATCGAAAGCCCAAGCGTTGTAATACTTCGTGACCCATATCGATCTGAAAGACTCCCGCCAATCGGCCCGGTTATCACCAGTCCGATTGCAAGAGGGGCCACAAGAACACTTGCAATCAGGGGATCATACCCACGCAGCCCCTGAAAGAAGAGGATAAGAAGCATCATTACTGCTCCTCGTGCAATGGCATTGATAAACGCACTCATCTGACCAAAGAGAAATATTCTCTCCTGAAAGAGAGTAAGATCAATCATCGGATACGGGCAGGTTAATTCCTGCCTGATAAATGCCCACAGAGAGATTAGACCAATACAGAGCAGTGCCAACATACCCGGATCCACAAGCCCGAAGAGAAATCCGGCACTCCCATAAATGGTAAGAGTGAGAAATGCAACGGCAAAGAGGAACATCCCTTTCAGATCAAATGATTCAGTCCCAGAAAACTCATGAACTTCTTTCAATTGTTTCCAGGCATAATACCCGGCATATAACCCAATGGGGATATTGAGAAAAAAGTTCAGTCGCCAGCTGATCATAGTCAGAACCCCTCCGATAATCGGACCGACAACAAAGGTTCCAGCCATGATCATTGAAAGGATACCCATCGCCCTGCCAAGTTCATGCCTGGGAAAGGCATCCGCAACGATAATAGTCCCATTGGAGACGATGATCGCTCCTCCTATAGCTTGAATCACCCGAAATCCGATCAACTGGGTGACATCAGCCGCTATTCCACAGAGCAGGGAGGCGAGTGTAAAGATACCAAGACCGTAAATATAGATTTTTCTCCTTCCATACATGTCAGCCAGCCGACCACAGGCAGGAGCCAGAATCGTCATAAAAAGCATATACACAATAAGGACCCAGGTTACATTCACCAGGGTCGTGTTCAGGCCTATCATCATCGTGGGCAATGCGATGATTAGTGTACTCGCATTCAGGATACCAACCATCGCCCCAAGGCTGGCAACCGTCAAAGCGACCCATTTGTACCGTTCATCAGATGAAGAATGAGGTGAAAATGATTTCTTAAAAAACACGTCCACCCATTAGATTGGATACTATACAAGGTTCTGGATGGGTCACCATTCACTAAACTGTGCCGTACCTGACCAGAAGAACTTATTTAGTGATCCTGCTTCACTGCTGCTTGATACCTCTAAAATGCCTATCAGCACCCCAGTATTCTTAATTATTTTTCGATCCTACTCTTTACCTCATGAGAGTCCCGCGAACAGAACTTGACAACCGGATGAACTGCTTCCGTGCCAGAATGGACAAGAATCGTCCAGGATGGGATCTTGCAGCGATTATCGGCATGATCCCCTTATACTATTTCACCGGGACTATGCAGGATGGCATTCTCCTGATACCCCGGAGTAGTGATGCAGTCTTCTGGGTTCGTCAGAGTTATGAACGGGCATTAGATGAATCACTCTTTCCCGATATCAGGAAGATGAGGAGCTATCGGGATGTCGCAGTCGGGATGAGCCCTCTTTCTTCAACGGTGTACGTAGAGACCGGAATTATGACCCTCGCCCAGCTCGATCGGCTTCGGAAACACCTCTCATTTACCGATATCAAACCCGTTGACGAACAGGTAGCAGCGATTAGATCCGTGAAAAGTCCCTATGAACTCTCCCTGATGGAACATGCCGGAGAACTCCACCGGTACATCCTTGAGGACTGTGTCCCAGATATGCTGAGCGAGGGGATTGATGAAGTCTCCCTAAGTTGTGATCTTTACTCACGGATGGTTGAGGAAGGTCACCAGGGAATCATCCGATTTGGGATGTTTAATGAGATGCTCCTTGGTCAGATCGGATTTGGCACCAACTCCCTGTATCCCACTTGTGTAAATTCACCGGGTGGCATCTATGGCATGCACCCGTCAACTCCTCTGATGGGGAGTCGTGATCGGAAGCTCAAAACTGGGGACCTGGTCTATATTGACATAGGTTGCGGGTATCGGGGGTATCAGACCGACAAAACCCAGACCTATATGTTCGGGAAGTCGATCCCTGATGAGGCAATTGCTGAGCACTACCGGTGTGTTGAGATACAGGATGCCCTCGGAGCCTTGTTGATTCCAGGGGCAATTCCATCAGATATCTACCGGACTGTGATGGCCAATCTTGAACCTTCATTCCTCGAAAATTTCATGGGATTTGGAAAGCATAAAGTAAATTTCCTCGGTCATGGTATAGGACTCTGGATTGATGAGTACCCGGTTATTGCAGAAGGATTTAATGAACCCCTGCAAGAAGGAATGGTCTTTGCCTTAGAGCCAAAGAAAGGGATCCCTGATATCGGAATGGTAGGTATAGAAAATACCTTTGTGGTCACACCCCAGGGTGGGAAATCAATTACCGGGAAGAACCGGGGACTTATTGATGTATAACCAGTTGATAGTTAATTTCCAGAATCAGGGAAGACAACCGATACCTACATAGAATTATAATCGAGAAGGTTTCATGCAGATGATCAGTACAACCCGAATAGAGATCAAAGAGCTAACCCGCAATTTTGGAGCCTTATGTGCCGTAAACCGGATGAATCTTACTATCACCGATGAGATATTCGGGATTCTCGGTCCAAATGGATCAGGAAAGACCACAACAGTCCTCATGCTCACCACACTGCTTGCCCCGTCAGAAGGAACCGCAGAGATCTGCGGATATGATATCTGCAGAGAACCGGACAAGGTCAGAAGGATGATCAGTTATGTTCCGCAGGATATGGCGGTGGACACCAGACTGACCGGCAGGGAGAATGTGATGATGTATGCTGAACTCTACGGAGTCAGAGATCCGGCACTGAAGACCGAGGAAGCACTTCAGATTCTCGAACTGTCAGATCGGGCGGATGAGTTTGCAAAGGTATACTCCGGAGGTATGCGCAGAAGACTTGAATTGGCCCAGGCACTGGTCCACAACCCCCAGGTACTTTTCCTTGATGAGCCAACGGTTGGTCTGGACGTCAGTGCCAGAAAAAAGATATGGGAACATATTAAGACTCTTCGGGATGCCGGGATGTGTATTCTGGTAACAACCCATTACATGGAGGAGGCTGACCGGTATTGTGACCGGGTTGCCATCCTGGACAAGGGAGAGATACGGGCAATCGATACCCCCACAGAACTGAAGAAGCGGCTCTCTCATGACGTAGTAACGGTAACGGTGGAAGGTGATTTTACTGGCATCTCAATCCCTGCTATCAGGTATGTCAAGAGGGAGGGAGAGGATCTCATCTTCCATGCTGAGGATGGAGCTGCTGCAGTTCCCCTGATAAAAGATGTCCTGACCGGGCAGGGAATGACGGTGATGGCGATGTCTGTCAGGTCCCCTTCCCTTGATGATGTTTTTCTCAATCTTGTTGGCAATGATGAGGATTCGAGTCCGTTTAACCTGAGTTCATTCAGGAATAAGACAGGGAGACGGCGATGAACGCAATCCTGGTGTACTGCAGGAGGGATCTCATCAGATGGTACCGGGCAAAGTGGGGATTTATCTCAGCGATGATGATACCAGCAGCCTGGTTGATATTTGTTGGCCTTGCACTTCCCATCAGGTTTACTGATAATTATCTAGACTTTGTAACCCCGGGAGTTCTTGCGATGACCATTCTGAACGCATCGCTCGGAGGCGGTTCACTGATCATTCTTGACCGGACCTTGGGTTTTTTCAATAAATTTCTGGCTCTGCCTACGCCACGGGAGAGTATTCTCTTTGGAAAGATCCTGGTCATTATGATCCGGGGCCTGATTCAGACTACGATAATTCTTGCCATGGCGTTCCTGCTTGGAGCAAAAGTGTACACACCGACCCAGCTCGCCGGAACCTATCTGATCCTGGTAATATTCGGAACATTGCTCTCAACATTTGCAACCACCCTTGCCCTGTTTGTTGACGAGCATGATAGTTATGCTGCATTATATGCGATGATATCGATGCCCGTCTTCTTCACATCGACGGCGATGATGCCGTATAGTGCCATGCCCGAGTGGATGCTCATCCCAGCGGCCATGAATCCGCTGAGTTTTGCCATCGACGGGATCCGTCTCATGCAGACCGGAATTTTCCCCATCTTTCAGATAGTAATTTTATCATCTCTTACACTTCTTATCGGAGCAGTCAGTGTCTGGGTATTTCGAAGAGTTGAGGTATAAACCTCAAACTCCCTTTACCGTCTCCCAGATACCGAATCATCAGGGCCCGGATTCTTGTGCCCGATCATAACCATATATAACTACTATACTTGCAATAAGTTACTACAATGAATTGCAGGGTGAATTGATGCAACCTCAATATACAGAAAATGATGAGGAGATTGCAAAGATATTCAAGGATTTAGGCTTAAAATTAAATGAAGCCCGTGTACTTGTAGTTTTTTTTAAAGGAACTAATCTATCATCACGACAGATAGAAGAGATCACAAGCCTTCCGCAATCTGAAGTGAGTGTCTCTCTCTCCCTTCTCATAAAGAAACAATGGATCTCAATCGCAAAACTCAGCTCAGAAAAGAAGGGACGACCGGTAAAAATCTATGCACTCTCATTACCGGTAGATGAGATTTTAGATCAGATCGCATCAGAGATAGAGGAAGAATGTCAGAACAAGCAGCCGGATATGCAACGAGTCAGAGCAATGCTGAAAGTGACCACAGAGGGGGAATGCGAAGGTCAATAAGTGTTCAGTCTCACCTGATCACCAGATAACGAAGGTATTCATAGATATTACCCTGAAATGAGACGGGTATTCTTAACCTCCCCTCTGTCCTCGTTCTCAGCCCAGAACTCTTTTTTTAGTATAATCCTGCCTGGTGAAGAGAAACTCAATGATCATGGTATATGTCTCCTAACAGATTTTCGGATCAGTGATGGGAATCCCCGAACAGGAAACATATTATCATACATTATACCTTCTCTTCTGTTGCTACTGCGTCACCTAATTTCACTCAACCTCAGGGTTGATACGAATGGAGTCGAATGAAACTTTAATCTCGATTATGCGGCAGATTAAACCTGCAATAATCATCTTTGTATTGCTCACCTTGATCACAGGGGTGGTATACCCTCTGGTGGTCACTGGGGTGGCCCAGGCGGTATTTCCCGCTCAGGCAAACGGAAATTTCATATTGGTTGATGGGAAACCCGTCGGATCGCTGCTCATCGGGCAACCATTTTCAGATCCCACATACTTCTGGGGAAGGCTTTCAGCAACATCCCCGGCATATAATTCTGGACTCTCATCAGGATCAAATCTTGGTCCGACAAATTCTGTCCTCCTGGATAAGGTGAAAGAACGGGTTAAAGCACTGCGTACTGTTGATCCAGATAACACAAAACCTATACCCATAGATCTGGTCACTGCGTCTGGAAGTGGACTCGACCCTGATATCAGTCTGGCATCTGCTTACTATCAGATCCCCAGGATTGCAAAAGAGCGGGGATTACAAGAGAACGAGATTAACGCTCTTGTTAAACAATCAACCCAGGATCGCCAATTCGGCATCTTTGGAGAACCACGGGTAAATGTCCTGAACCTAAACCTGGTTCTTGACTCATATAGTACATCACGGAAGGCAGGCGGACCAGCACTTGATGTCGATTCCTCCCATCTGGTCCAGAAGGATACCTCATCTATCTTCGGGATTAGAATGATAGACTGGATTCAGTTCATCTTATTCTTTGGAGTACTGTTTACACTCGTTGTTCCTATCGGCGGATTCATGGCCCGGATGTACCGGGGTGAGAAGACGATAGTATCACCGCTCATGGACCCTTTAGAACGATGGGTTTTGAAAGCAGCAGGAGTCAGAACAGACGAAGAGATGAACTGGAGGACGTTTGCAGGAGCTCTGATGATATTTAACATCCTTGGAATTATCGTTGTCTTTCTCATCCAGTCCATACAGCAGTACCTCCCGCTCAATCCTCTGGGTCTCGGACCGGTGGCTCCGGATCTTGCCCTCAATACAGCGGTAAGTTTTGCAACCAACACTAACTGGCAGGCATATGCCGGTGAGACCACACTGAGTTACCTAACCCAGATGATAGCACTGACCGTGCAGAACTTTGTCTCTGCAGCCACTGGTATGGCGGTCCTTGTCGCGTTGATATATGGATTTACCCGGAAACACACAGATAAAATCGGTAATTTCTGGATCTTGCTTCTTCGAAGTGTCTGGGTACTGATTCCCCTATGCATCGTCTTCTCATTAATCCTGGTCTCTCAGGGTTCTGTCCAGAACGTTGCAAATCCCATTACGGTCCCACTTCTCGACCCTATCACTGATAATGGAACCATAACTACTTCGACTCAGACTATCCCCCAGGGTCCTGCAGCATCTCAGATCGCCATAAAAATGATTGGCACAAACGGTGGCGGATTCTTTAATGTCAATTCGGCCCACCCGTACGAAAACCCGACACCATTGTCGAATCTCCTCACGATCCTTGCCGAGCTCCTGATCCCGGCAAGCTTGTGTTATTCATTTGGAAGTATGATCGGCTCTGTCAGGAAGGGTCTTGCGATCCTGATTGCAATGACTATCATCCTTATCCCTCTGATAGGAATCTGTTTCTGGTATGAACAGAGCGGAAATCCCCTCCTTTCTGCGAGCGGGGTAGATCAGACGACTTCAAATCTCCAACCAGGTGGAAATATGGAGGGAAAAGAGATTCGGTTTGGGATATTAAGTAGTGTTCTCTTTGCGGTATCGACGACCGCGACATCCTGTGGAGCCGTGAACTCCATGCATGACTCATTCACACCACTCGGAGGAATGATTCCACTCATCATGATGCAGTTCGGAGAGGTCGTCTTTGGTGGGACCGGATCCGGGCTCTATATCATGATCGTGTATGTGATCATCGCAATGTTCATTGCGGGGCTCATGGTAGGCCGGACCCCGGAATATCTGGGAAAGAAGATCGAACCAATGGAGATGACTCTTGCAGCAATTATCATCCTCATCCCAATAGCAGCCATCCTCATCGGTGCCGCCATTGCATCTATAACAGATGCTGGAATCTCTTCAGTCTTCAACCCCGGGGCCCATGGCTTATCCGAAATTTTATATGCATTTACATCAGCGGTTGCCAATAACGGGAGTGCATTTGGAGGACTCGGTTCCAACACCCTTTTTTATAACATAGGTCTGGCTATCGCCATGTTTGTCGGCAGGTACCCGCTCGCAATCCTTACACTTGCCCTGGCCGGTTCATTTGCGTATAAGAAAATAGTACCCCCGTCAGAAGCTACCCTCCAGGATCACCGGCCGCTCTTTATCGTCTGGCTGGTGTTTGTTGTCATTATGATAGGGGTACTGAGTTTCCTTCCTGCCCTTGCGCTCGGTCCCATTGCAGAATATCTCATCCAGGGAGGGATGTTCCATGTCTGATCCAGTAAATAATTCACGAAACGGAGCTTCTCAAACGGACCTATACTCCCGGGCAATCAGGGACTCGTTTATAAAACTTGATCCGAGACTGATGGTAAAAAACCCTGTGATGTTTGTCGTGGAGGTTGGAAGTATCCTCACCACGTTCCTCTGGATACAGGCAATTTTCGGTCACGGCGAAGCCCCCGCCTGGTTCATCGGAATGATCTCTATCTGGCTCTGGTTCACCGTCCTCTTTGCAAACTTTGCCGAAGCCCTGGCTGAAGGGAGAGGAAAAGCCCAGGCCGATGCTCTCAAACGGATGCGACAGGATACTGAAGCGAAACGAATACCAGGAAAATGTGTTCCTTCCCAGAACTGCACCCTTCAGCAATCCGACTATGAGAGGATTCCCTCTTCTCAGCTAATAAAAGATGACCTCTTTTATGCAGAAGCTGGTGATATCATCCCTGTTGATGGGGAAATAATTCAGGGTATTGCATCAGTGAACGAGAGTGCTATCACGGGAGAAAGTGCTCCGGTTATCAGGGAAGCGGGCGGTGATCGCAGTGCCGTGACCGGAGGGACGACTGTGCTTTCAGACTGGCTCGTGGTCAAAGTGACCGCAAACCCGGGTGAGGGATTTCTTGATACGATGATATCACTGATCGAAGGAGCCAAACGACAAAAAACGCCCAATGAGGTCGCCCTGAATATCCTACTTGTCAGCCTGACAATCATCTTCATCATCGTTTGTGCTACACTCTATGCCTTCTCCTGGTACAGTGTAAAAGCCTCAGGGTCTGGATCAGTTGTTTCCCTCACTGTCCTCATTGCTCTCCTGGTCTGTCTAGCTCCAACCACTATCGGCGGGCTGCTCAGTGCAATCGGTATTGCCGGGATGGATCGGTTGATTCGCAGAAACGTAATCACAACATCAGGCAGAGCGATTGAGGCAGCAGGGGACGTGGATGTACTCCTCCTTGATAAGACCGGCACCATTACCCTGGGAAACCGTGAGGCAGTCGAGTTGATCCCAGTAGACGGGACAGAGGCAGAGGAACTGGCAGAAGTAGCTCAACTCGCCTCTCTGGCAGATGAGACACCCGAAGGGAGAAGTATTGTAATCCTGGTGAAAGAGCGGTATGGACTGCGGGGAAGGACAGTCGGGGCCCATGACACAACCCCAGAAATGGAGTTCATCCCCTTCTCCAGTCACACCCGGATCAGCGGAGTCAATATTGCCGGGACAGAGATCAGAAAAGGGGCTGCTGACTCGATCTTTACCTATATCAGAGAGCGGGGAAATCAGGTATCTGAAGAGCTGATCTCTGAAGTGAATACCATCTCCCGGGCTGGAGGAACGCCCCTCGTGGTAGCGAAGAACGGAAAGGCGTTCGGAGTCATTTACCTGAAAGATATCGTCAAAGGGGGGATGAAAGAGCGTTTTGCACAGCTTCGGCATATGGGTATCAAGACAGTGATGATCACCGGTGATAACCGGCTGACCGCTGCAACTATCGCTGCCGAAGCCGGAGTAGACGACTTTCTAGCTGAGGCTACCCCGGAGAGTAAACTCAGGCTTATCAGAGAGTACCAGTCAGGGGGACGACTGGTAGCCATGACCGGCGACGGAACCAATGATGCTCCAGCTCTCGCCCAGGCTGATGTTGCAGTTGCCATGAACACCGGGACCCAGCCCGCCAGGGAAGCTGCCAATATGGTGGATCTCGATAGTAACCCTACCAAACTTATCGAGATTGTAGAGATAGGAAAGCAGCTCCTGATGACCAGGGGGTCGCTTACCACTTTCAGTATCGCCAATGATCTTGCCAAGTACTTTGCCATCATCCCGGCAGCATTTGTGGGAACCTACCCGGTGCTGGCATCATTGAATATCATGGATCTTCATCAGGCGATCCTTTCAGCCGTTATCTTCAATGCACTCATTATTGTCTTTCTCATCCCGCTTGCTCTCCGGGGAGTACAGTACAAACCGATGACGGCTGATGAAGCACTCCGGAATAATATTCTGATATATGGGGTTGGCGGTGTGATTACCCCCTTCATCGGGATCAAAGTAATAGATATACTGCTCGTCCTGCTCGGAATGGGATAAAGAATGAATCCTGATGCACGACCTGACCCTGATGCCCTACTTGCCCTGATTCAAAACGATGAACAAAAGAAGAAGAAAGGCAAGCTAAAGATCTTTCTCGGATACGCAGCAGGAGTAGGAAAGACTTATGAGATGCTCAAAGCAGCTCATCTGCGTCAGGATGAAGGTATTGACGTCAGGATTGGATATGTCGAGACCCATGGAAGATCGGAGACAGAGGCTCTTACTCTGGGACTCCCTCTGATCCCTCGCAAAGTGATCCAATATAAAACAACCTCCTTGTATGAGATGGATCTCGATGCCATCATCTCCGAGCACCCCCAGCTGGTGCTCGTTGATGAGTTAGCCCATTCGAATCCCCCGGATACCCGACATTCAAAACGGTATATGGATGTCGAAGAACTCCTTCTGGCTGGTATTGATGTATATACAACCCTCAATATCCAGCATCTGGACAGCGTCCGTGATGTCGTAGCCCAAATAACCACGGTGACGGTCAGAGAGACCGTTCCTGACCGGGTTATCGACGAAGCTGATGAGATTGAACTAATGGATCTTCCTCCTCCGGAATTACTCCAGCGGCTTTCAGAGGGAAAAGTCTATGTCCCCGAGATGGCCTCCCGTGCAATTGACAAGTTCTTTAATGAAGGAAATCTGTATGCACTCCGGGAGTTATCGCTCCGCAAAACCGCAGAACGGGTCGATTCCCAGATGCTTGCATATATGCAGACTCGGGCGATTCCCGGACCCTGGTCTGTATCTGAACATCTGCTGGTATCAATAGGTCCAAGTCCTCTCTCAGAGCGACTGGTCAGAACCGCGAGAAGACAGGCAGACCGTATGAATTCAGACTGGAGAGCCGTATTTGTCGAGACTCCTGCACATTACCGGCTTTCTAAACGTTCAAAGGAACAGATTTGGAAGACCATACGACTTGCCGAGAGTCTTGGTGGGAAAACGGAGACAATATTTGGGCTTAATGTACCAGAAACCCTCATAGACTATGCAAAAAAGCATAACATCACCAGGATTATTATCGGGAAGACCCTTCGTCCACGATGGAAAGAACTCGTTTTTGGTTCTATCGTTGACCAGATGATCCATAAAAGTGGGGATATTGATGTATATGTGGTGAGTGCCGGGGAGGAGACGAGTCAGACTGGCCCTGCTTCAGACGAACCTTTTTTCCCAGCAATTCCCCCGGTCCAGTACCTGGAAAGCCTCCTTCTTGTCGGAGCGGTTACTGTATTTGGAGAGCTTACCAAGACCTTCATATCACAGACAAACCAGCTTATGATTTTTTTGATGGCAGTTGTCACCGCTGCCTTTCGCAGGGGATTATACCATGCGATTTTTACGGCATTGGTGAGTGTTCTGGCCTTTGATTTCTTTATGGTCCCCCCCTATTATACGTTCCAGGTATCTGACACTGAGTACCTGATAACCTTTGTCGGTATGATCCTGGTAGGAGTTGCGATCAGTTATCTTATCTCAAAAGCTCAGGATTACGCAATATCTGCTCATTCTCGTGAGAAAGAGAATGCTATGCTCTATAACCTTGCAAAGAAACTGACGGGGGCATTTGATCTCTCCACGGTCATATCAGTACTAATATCCAAGATAGAGGAGAATTTCAATTGGAAGGCTGTGGTTCTTGTTCCCTTTGAAGATTCACTTGAGGTGAAGGGAACATCAGAAGGTCTGTTCGTTGATGAGAATGAGAAAGCGGTGGCAATCTGGGCATATACCAACAATACTATCGTGGGTTATGATACCGATACCCTTCATGCCTCACGGTTCAGGTTTATTCCTATTCGGAGCCGCCAGAGGGTACTTGGAGTACTGGGAGTGAAACCTACCGAGTCAGATGGGGTTATCTCTCCGGATGAGGGGAGAGTCCTTGAGATTTTTGCAGACCTTGCGGCTCTTGCAATTGAGAGGTTTTCAGGGTGAATTTTTAAAGAATCAAGAGATTCTAAGCCCAGATACACATTTCAAACCTTTACCGAGATAAGAATTCTGATTCAACCTCAGGAACTATGTAGAAGTCGAAGGATTGTAAAAAACGGAGATTTAGGTCTGATTTACTACCCGTGGAGTTGGGGACACTGTACTATTCCCTGATCCGGTCTTAGACTTTGGTGTCGGGGTTGGTACTGGTGTTGGTTTCTGGAAGGTTTTTCCATTACTCGAAATTACGGTGTAATTATCTCCATCAGTCGAAATTACGATGTTTCCATCCTTATTAGTCAGAACAGGTTCAATTTTCAGTTTCTTGAGGTCATCAAGGACTTTTTTGTCAGGTCCGGATGCCCCGGTGCTGATGACGAGAACCTGGGGGGAGACTGCCGATAACGTGGCGATGGATCCTTCTCTTCCCTGATTCGGAACTGCCCAGATGGTCGCAGGAGTCGGGCCGAGATTCTGGTTCCCGGTAAAGAGGAATGATACTCCACCCTCAGATACCGAAAGAGACATTGCGTTTTCGGATGCTACCTTCGCGGAGGTGGTGGTATTCAGGATCTGAATGGTTGCCATTCCAAAGGGAAGGCTAAGTCCGGGAGTGGCCTGTTCATACCCAATCTGATCAGTTTCTATCATTGCCTTGATCTTTTCCTGTGATGGAGATGTGAATGAACTACTGGAGTCGCTGTATCTGGAGACCGGGAAGGCCTTCATAAGATCTGACATGCCACCTATAGCACTTTCATTCAGATTGGTTGCAATGGCATAATCAAGCGTCGTGACACCAGTCTCGGTGAGATAGGCTTTGACATCTGCAAAATCCTGTTGATCCCCGGCATTGATCATCATGAAATGGCCAGATGATTCAAGAAGCGTTGCATCGCCATGGCTTGTATTCAGGTAGTATACCTTCAGATCATCTGATCCGGACACAATTCCTGCCAATACAACAGCCATAAGGCATGAAAGGAGGAGGATTCCACTTCGGTTCATAAAAAAATAGTTTGCCCGTATCATCTAAATAGTTGCTTATGAATCACAAAAAATACTTGTCAAATTTAGTTATCCACTCAAAAAATGCTGGTGATCTAATTATGTTGAAATTTAAATTAAACTTAAATTATATAGCTGCTAAAATAAAATATGCATCCGAAACCCCCCTACAAAACGGATGATCTTCATACTTTCTGCTGCTAGAACCCTGAATGCACCGACTATGGTAAACGGGACCACAAAAATTTGACCGTCTGTGCAACTTACGGTCCTCATGATTATCGATTGATACGTTGTAGAACTTGTAAGAGTCGGTTTTCCGAACGTAAAGGAACGGTTCTTTTTAATAGCAAAATCGATTCTGAAAAGGCAATTTCCATTTTGGAACATCTCTCTGAAGGATGTGGCCTTCGTAAAACAAGCCGATTGACTCGAATTAGTTTGGCTTCAGTTTCCAGACTCTCTAAAGAAGCGGGTAAGCACGCTGAGTTGGCTCATGCTGAACTCGTTGCTTTTTCCCCCTCAGACGAATGAAGTACAATTCGATGAGAAATGGAGTTTTACCGGAAAAAAAGAGAAGAACTGTAACCCGGAAGATCCTGGAGATGAAGACTGTGGGGACATCTGGGATCACATAGCTTTTGACCCGGAAAACCGTCTTATCATCTGTGTTATCCCTGGAAAACGAACCGTCAAAAATACGCGCAAAATCGTCAAGGAATTCAAAAAGAGGACTGGTGGGAAAACAATGCGCCTTATCACAACTGATATGTACAAGCCATATATTGAGGCAATTTTAACTGAATATAGTGTAATTATCAGCCCAACATCAACGGGTAAACGTGGTAGACCACGGAAACCTCATCTTGTTCCAAAACCGGGATTGACCTATGCGATGGTGAAAAAGCGTCTGAAGAAAGGAAAAATTGTAAAGGTTGAAACTGAAATCATCTTTGGGGTTCAAAAGGATGTAGATGCTGCGTTAAAAAAGTCTAAAGCAAGTAAGAGAATCAACACTGCCTTTATCGAACGTCAGAATGGGACCGATAGGAATCGAAACTCAAGGAAAGTCAGAAAAACTCTATGCTTCTCTAAAGGCCGAGAGGAACATAATGCTATGACTTACTTTACCCTATACAGTATAATTTTTGTTGGCCTGTTCGCACACTTAGACGGCAGGATGACTGGGGTGAACGATCATCCCCGAGAACACCTGCGATGTCAGCTGGTCTCACAGATCACGTATGGACAGTCAAAGAATGGGTGAATTTTCCGGTTGTACAATGTACTTAGATCACAACCGGGTTCTCCATATAGGTCAAAAACCCCCTTGCATCATCACCTTCAAGGACGAGCCCGATTTCAATTTCTTGAGTCAAGTATCTCACTTGTGATAAACATCATTTCATTTTGTGACAAATACCCTTTCTGGAAAGAGCAAACGAATCAGATCTTAATGAGTTATCACCCCGGCAACCGGTTGACCTTCCTGACGGAAGAGGGAGCAGAGCGACCGGCCGGCAGGGAGAATCAACTTGTCACCAAGGTAAGACCATCTGGAATAATGGTTCACTTTTTGTTCGATTCATTCAGCATAGGGGTTGTAGCGAAATAACTTGTGCAATATTTTCCCCCTCACATGGGTGATATATTATAATTCCACCGCCCATGAAAAATATCCATGGTCATGTTTAAGCCTTCAATTTCTTCATCTTTAATTTTGATACCAATCGGATAATAGTTACTATCGATATCACATTGAACAGTCAGGC
>DATMXW010000111.1:0-10193 GCA_035561295.1 Methanospirillum sp.
CCGTTTCTTCTTCTTTTGTATAGGATCATGACCAGATAATTCCCGATCCCGATCCTCTTTCTTTTCGTGCGCAACGATCTCATGTCTCATCATATAAAAATTAAAAACCACAGCGGTTAGAATGAGGAGACTTCCTATCCAGAGCCCTATACCCTGCGGTCGTGCAGCATCCACGGTCCACATGATAAACAGGATGATAAGAAGCCCGATTATATAGAAGGGACCCCATAATTTAAAATTCAGATACCGCATCGATACTTCACATATGTATTTATGGTACTTAAATACTCTGATGTAGACCCTAAACCAGCCAGACAGATGTATTGACGATCAAGTACATATTAATGAAAGAACTCATCAGTATGTATGAAACCCGGAGACACCTTCCTGATACTCTTTGTCATTCTCATCATGGTCGGTATCCTTTTCCTTGCCGGTTGTGTTGAAGTGACTCCCCCAAGTGGAAATACTGAAGCATCTGCATACGGTCCGGTTGGCGGAACCGGTTCAATGACAAAGGGAGATGGAAAACAGACATCACCAGATGGAACCACAGCACCAGAACAAGCTAATCCATCTTCAGGTAATCAGAGCCCTGGGAAAAATTCCAATCAGTCATCTTCAGAGAGTCCACAGGTTGATCTTCCCGGTGTACCAAATACAGGAGTTATTGAGGTTGCCCCCCGCTCTAATCCGCAGTCTTCCTCAGATTCATCCTCGTACAGCTCCCCCAAACCCCTTGTAACACAGGATCTTGGACAAGCATATGTCACAATTTATGAGTTCAATAAAACCTTTACCAATGATGCGGTTGCGTATGCATATGATCTGCAAAACCCGCCTCTCTATATCGATCTGAAATTCGACCCCCAGATGGGGACTGATCTCATCTCACATCAGAAAAGAACTGGCGATAAAGAAGGGATGGTGGATATTTCAGTAACAAGACCCTTAAAAGACGCATGGTTTGAGATGAGGGTATACAACCAGGCTGACGGGTCAGATGTCCTTTCTGAAGGATTTGGAAAATTATACAGTGCTGGCAATAAATCTGTAGTCCTTCGCACTGCGGGGAGATATCAATTTGACTTCATGGGTGACTTTATTTTTGCCAACATTACCATGAAAGTTCCAATGAGTATAGAAGCCATGAAGCAGTATCGGGAGATACAAGATATGCTGGATCAGAAAAAAGTGGATTCCGAAAAAATTCCAGCAACATATCTGGAACTTTCTGATCTCGGCGGCGGATGGGAATATTCGGGAGATATTACCCATTCTGATACCCAATATGAATCGGTCTTCTCAATACCCTCCAGTGGATATAAACTTAAACAAACGATAACACGGTTTGCATCATCAGATGAAGCAAAGGCACGATTTAATACCCTTAAATCTGAAGCTGCTTCAGAGCACCCGGTTCCGGCTATCGTAGGAGAAGAAGGATTTCAGTATGAAAGCGTCAGAAAAACGTCAATTGTTTTTGTTCAGGGGATATATCTAACCGAACTTACCAGTTTCTCCGTTCCGTCAGTAGCCATTTCTGATCTCCAACGATATGCAGGAATAATTGTTTCAAGGATAAAATCTGCCTAATCTTTTTTCTCTTCCTGCAAATACCGCAGACTGTCAAGATCATTAATATTGGTAAAGGTCAGGAGGCGGGGATCATATCTCTGTATGGACTCAATGGGAACATAAATGGTTTTCAGGTTTTTACTTATTTCATTCATACGCCGGGATGTACTGGTAGCAAAATATTGAACCAATGCATCACGCCGATAAACTGCGTGAAGGGGTTCAACCTTTCCATCCTCTCGTATCGGAACTGCAACATCTGCATCTCCAATCACACCAAACAAAAATTCTACAACCGCTGATTGGATGAGCGGCATATCACAGGCTGTGATAAAGACAAGGTCTCCCTGAATTTTCGTTGACCCTGCATGTATCCCCGCGGTAGGCCCGGTTCCCTTCCTGATATCAGTCACGAACGGTACTCCGAGATACTCAATTTCATGACACTGCTCATCATCGCGACAGCTGAGAACTATCTCATCGATAAGTGGCAAGAGGGTTTGAATCTGCCAGTCCAGGAATGTCCGCCCCTGGTAGCGAAAAAGGTATTTAGGCTTCCCTTCTGCCCTGGTTGCCATCCCCCCGAGAAGAATCAGGGCAGATCTCATGGCTCTCCGGTGAGGGAATCGTTTGTTAAAGGGTACTCCGTTATTTTGATATTTCTTTTGTTCTTTCGAATAACACCAGATTCAAGGGCAAGAAGATCACGTTTGATATCCAGCGATGGGGTAAAACCGCCGATATTCTTTGCGGCAAGAACCCGGTGACAGGGGATGAGAACTGGAGTAATATTTCTTTTCATGGCAAGACCCACAACCCGTGCATGTGTTCCCGTACGACGAGCTATCTCACCATAGGTTACTGTTTCTCCATAAGGTATCTGGGTAACCTCACGATAAATCGCCCCAAACAACCCTTCCTGAGATACGGCAATACTTACCAAGGGCTCAGTTCCACAAGACATTCCCGCAAAGTACCTGGTGATTGCAGCAGGTACAGAACCTGGAATCCCGGTTGTAGAAAATCTTGCCTGATGTACCTGGTTCTCCTTCCACCTGACAATAAAAAACCAGAGTCCAAACCTGCATGACCCTTCACTTATCGCCATTTCCGTATCAGATCTGAGAACTGATCATAGGTGCACGATATAAGTTCTTCCTGCATCCAGTCTGGAAGTCGGGTTCTGATCTGATCCTCAAGAAAGCGTTTCTCTCCAAATATGAGGATGCCAGTATCTTCAGGTGTTCGGAGTACTCTGCCTAATGCCTGTTGGACCTTATTCAGAGCCGGAAGCGTATATGCGAGAAACTTTCCCTCTTCACCATATCGCTGGGTATAATAATCCATTATCATCTGTCTTACCCGGTTCCAGGGAGCAAGAGGGAGTCCGATAACAAGCGCTCCAGTGAGCATATCTCCGCGATAATCAAGCCCTTCTGAAAATTTACCTCCACAGACAGCAAATAAAATTCCGGATTTGCCGGCCTTCGGAAGATTCATGAATCGTGACAAAAGCTCTCCTGCTTCAGAACTCTCTTTAGGCTCTATAAATACCTCTTTTTTGATGTGAATCTCAACCTCTCTGACAATACTTTCAAGAACCTGATATGAGGGAAAGTACACAGCAAGATTTCCCGGGGCTCCTGCAAAAGTCCTGATATAACCAGCAATCCGATCATTATGATCTGCATTCTGGCGCATCGAGTATGCAGAAGTTATATCAGAAGCACCAATAAGAAGCCGGTTCTTTCTGGGAAAGGCATTTGGAAGGGAAAAGTGAGTGACAGGAATTGTATCAGGAAGATTTCTGAAGTATAGCTGTTGATAACTTGAGAGGGGTGTGAGAGTTCCTGATATCAGAACCATACAGGAGTGTTCTTTAGCTATCTCACTGATAGCTGGTGCCGGATCGATGCTCCGTGCTTCAAGTGAAATGGCATCCTTATCTTTATGATAGACGGTGAGATATGCAGGATTTTTCAATGAAAGATTCAACCGGTACAAGAACCCGGTCAATTGTTCTATCCCGGTAGTTTTATAGTCTCCTCTCTTACTGCTGGCCTCTTTGACAGCCTCAGAGACATCCATAAGTTCTCCGACTACTTCTTCAAGTGAAGTGTAAAATGATTCGCGAAGGATCATCCGTGTAAAGATGGCAGGGTCAAACCAATCTTCGGTCTCCATGGACCTTTTCAACCCATCCATAAAAGTTCTGACCCTGGGTATCAGGTGACGAACAGCATCAAGATTCTTCATATCCTTGCGCAATGTACCAATTTCACGTTCTGCAGCTTCCAGCATCTGCTGATCTACATGAACTGACTGAATATCCTGCACAACATCCCCACAGTTATGAGCTTCATCAATGAGGAGCATGATCTCACCGGGTTCACGCTGGAGATTCAGGTAGAGCTGTTCCCTGATCTGATCATCTAAGAGGTGGTGATAATTGACAATGAGGAGATCAACCTGCTGTGATGCATGCATCATCACCTCATAGGGGCACAGACTCTCACAGGCGGATTCGATCTGCTTAGGCTCAAGGCCCTTGGTACAGATTAGTTCGGCCTTTTTTCGACACGACTCAGAGGGAATGAGTTTTATGGATCCTGCTTTTTCTGAATAGACAGCTGTTCTGCTCCGTATATAGTATGGGCAGATGAGGGGATGATCAGGATCATTCTTTTTGATCTGCTGAATGATGTAAGGATCCCGTGAAGGATCCAGCGATCCCCGGTCAGCACGCTCTTTTATCAGGCTGGTTGAGAATGCCTTAACTGCTTCACATTTCCTATACACATCCCCAAAACCACCAAGCGGGCACATTGAATTTTTTCCAACCAGATATGAGTACTTCAGTGCTGGTTGCTTCTTTCTAACAAGGTCCAGTTCACGAACATAGGTAGCCAGCTGCGATATGGTTCTGACTGTAACAATCACCATCCGGTTACCCCTTTCTGCAAGTAATGCAGAGACGACACTGGATTTTCCTGAACCGGTGGGTGCGTCAATCAACAAAACTCCCCCGGACTTTGCAGTCGAGGATGCACAATTGAGCATGTCCTCCTGCCCGGGACGATAGGAACTGTACGGAAACCACCTATCCAGCTGAGACATCAGTATCTGATTGTCTCTGATTACTCTTATCTCTAATAGAAAAAAAAGGAAAAATTATAGACCGTTCTTATGGAAGGTTTCTGAATATTGTTTATCAGTCCCTTTTATGTGATTGGTGACCCAGTCGCGCAGGAAGTTCATGACCTCAAGGGACAGGCCCAATTTACCACTATCAAACGCTTTCTGAAATGTGTCTACTTTTTCGACAAACATCTCATGTTCACGTTTATGGGAGTAATATCCCGCGTATTTGAATTTCTGCATATAATCTTCTTCAGTCTTGAAGTGATATACGGTATATGCAGCCAGTTCGTCTATGATCTGAGCCACTCCCTCCTTGCCTTGTTTACTGAGCATTGCTTCATGCAGAATATTTATCAGTTCTATCAATCGTTGGTGTTGGCTATCAATCTCATTGATCGTAAGGCTGAGATCATCTGACCATTTCATAATAACCATAAGTAATTATTCAATCTCTTAGCAGATACGTCTACGGGTACAATAATGAATATAAAGCGGTCATAAGAACCCTGAAATCAAGAGTAACTCAGGGTCTTGGAACGGTAATCTCCATTGATGTTGCATCTGAGTTTCCCATAATATCTTCAACAGATAATCTGACTTGATATGATCCATTCATGTGATAGGTATGCACCGGGCTTGATACATACGAAGGTTCTGACCCATCCCCAAAGCTCCAGATATACCCCTTTATTGGCATTTCTGATATCCCACTTTCAGAAAACAGAACCGTAAGATCTGATCCCAGAGCAGTAATATACGCCCAGGGATTTGTATGGTTAATTCCCTGAATTCTCATATTCAGGACGTTTGATCCCGAATTCCCATTTTCTTGAGCTACTACCGCAGATATTGAGATGTATCCTTCCATCTCTGGTGCCCACACCCCTTCAATCAGAGCTATGCCATCTGAACCGACACTTTTCTTCTCTTCATATGACCTAGAGGAATCATTTGAAGAATACCAGAGAGTAACCTCAGCCGGATATACAGGATTATGAATCTGATCAGTGACCTGTATGCGAAGGTGGTACAGGTCACCGACTTTATGTGGCCCGAGGAGAGGATCAGGATCCATCAGCATAGACACCATAAGAGCTGGCTTATCTTCTAATCTATTCGTTTGGCTATATGGGTACACCTGATTCGAAGCAGACACTACAAGAATACAAATGCTCATCCAAAGTATGATGAAAAAGATGTGATACCGAATTCCGAGTTGTGCACGCAATTTTTTTTTGATCATGGTTCATTTCTCATTACTGATAAGATTTGTAGAAGATAGCAGATATAAGACCATATATCTGGTAACGCCATCTGAAACAGAGTCAGGAACGTGTTTAATATCCCGATAATCCATTCTAATTCTCCTGGAAAGGTTGATGACTCCCTAGGACCCCGTACAACATTCATTGCTTCTTTTGTAGTATCCTGCTTCAGGTCAGAGATTAAAATATCTCATATTCATGGAGTGGAAGCTGCCCTATGAAATCTGACAGAGAGAGATAAAAGCCGTATTGACCGAGAGAATGTTCCCTTCTAAATTCATCGATAGGATAGATGCTGGGATTTTGGCAATCACTGGTTCTTAATAATCAATCGGTTTACACCTTCGGTCTGATTAGCAAAGAATTTAATACAGTAACAATCTCCTCCTTTCGGACCAAGGATCTGAATTAAGATCGGTGTAGTTATAATGGTTTACCTAAAGATTTGGCATCCTGACTTGTATTGGTTCTCTCCTCTTTCATATTATCTCCCATATCTAATGGTATCCCGGTTAGTAATTTACTCACGAACCAACCTGATGATATCAGAATATTTAGACGAAATAAACCGATCTTTTTCTTGATTCAACAGGTTCATAGCCACTCGTAACCATATATACAGATTAGAAACATATTTTGAAATACGTCATGTCAGTTAGTAGATCTATCACAATCATTCTCATTGTGATCATTCTGGCTTGTTCTCTGCCATCCCAGGCAAATTCCTCATCCACAGGACAACCTGATCCATCTACCGTACTCGATCAGGATCATACCATATCAAATGAAGTGATACTGAAAAATCCAATGACGAATGCAATTCTAATCTCCCCTCCTGCAACAATAGATTCTCCAGGTGTATATCGGCTGGATATGGAAGCTGAAAGACAAAACAATGCGACTCAGATCAGTCAGGGACTTATCATAACGTCCGACCATGTTGTACTTGACGGGTCTGGAGTGACCCTGAGAGGAGGAAAATTATCAGGCAGTTTAGGGATCAGTGTGACCAGTATAGAACCTCTTCACAATATCAGCATCACCAATATTACCTTAAGAGACTGGGAAATTGGCATACAACTTACGAAAGTGCAGAATGGCCAGATTTTGGGCTGTATTGCAGACAGTAATTCTCTCACCGGGATCAGTATTACCAATTCGACAACGATCAGTGTCAATAATACTTCATGCATAAATAATCGACCGGGAACTCAAAAGACAGGAGGGGCCGGGATTATCATTACAAATTCCTCTTCCTGTATCATACAACAGAATACAATCGCAGGAAATGGCCAGGGAAATGATGGATCAGGAATTACTCTTATTGAATCATCTGATATCATGATTGAGGAAAATACGATATCCAAAAATTCTGGCTCAGGTATCAGAAGTATCGGTCAGGGAAACAGACTGGGTATCAAAGACTGCATCATCACCTCTAGTGGAGGAAATGGCATTGTTCTGGGATCAGGTAGTATCGGCCCCCAAATATCAGGCAACACCATCAGTCAATGTAAAAGTGCCGGAATCGAAGCTACTTCATCCTCTGAGGGGATCATTGCAGGAAACAGAATCGAAAACAATCAAGTCGGAATTAGTCTTCAGGAATCTTCCGGATATAGTCTTACCACTAATGATATCAGAGGAAATACCTTCAATCTGGATGTAACCGGAAGTTCTGTTGATCGATATAATCATCATATTAGTGCATCTAACCTGGCAGATGGAAGACAGATCATATATCTTGTCGGTGCTAAAGGGAAAACAATCGGGCCATCAGAGAACCCTTCGTCTGTTTATGCAATAAATTGTTCAGATCTTACCATCTCTAATCTGGTCTTCAGCCACAACGGAGCAGGAATTTTTCTTATCGCATCCCATGATATCACAATCAGGCAGGTTGCTGCATTAAATAATGCATTTGGTATCAGAGTAGGATATGGGAGTTCAGATATTCGGATTGAGAAGAGCAATACCGAAAAGAATTTGATCGCCGGATATGCAACCAGTTCTTCAGAAAGAATTGTATTTACGGACTGTAATGCCCAGAACAATATGGCGGGTTTTGTGATTGCAGCCAGCAAAAATGTTACCGCAACAAGGTGCACTGCAATAAACCAGGAGGGGCTTCGCAGACGAGGACCCTCCGGATTTCAGATAACTGATAGTTCAGGAATCCACATTTCTGACGGTAGATCAGAAAAAAATCAATTTGATGGCTTGTATATTAAAGGGAACACTGATCTAGAGGTGAGCAATATGATCATATCAGGAAATGAGATTGCCGGGATTGCAGACCTCTCTGAAGGTTCCCAATTATTAAATAATTCAATAACAGGGAATATGGCAGGAGGTATCCTTTTATACGGAAATACATCGCTTCTCACGGGAAATATTATTATGTCTAATAAGGCCAGAGGGATTGTGCTGGATGGAACATCTGATAGTATAATCTTTAACAATCTTTTTAATAATACCCTGAATATTGAAATTACCGGAGAGACCTCTGGTGTTTCTTGGAACTCCTCTCCTCAATCCGGGTTTTCGGTTTCAGGAGGCAGGATGATTGCCGGAAATTTCTGGGGAAATCCGGATTACTCAGGGTTTTCTGATACCTGTGTACCAGAAAGCTCCGGAGTATGTGCTGCACCCTATCGGATTGATTCTCAGAATATTGATTTGCATCCAATAACCTGGCCTGAAAGAAAGAACAATAGCTTTGTTGAGTCATCAGCATCATCAGATCCAGCAATTTCTCTGGATCTCAACCTGAATGGTTATGCAGATCTTCAGGATGTCATCACCCTTATGGAGCAGATCAACAATGAAACTGAATTTGATCTAAAGAGGGATTTCAATCAGGACGGTCGGGTAAACCTGCAAGATGTAATTACTCTGTTTGATCTGATTGGCAGGGATATTTAGCAAGCCACATAATCAGTGTGGTGGGAGAAAATGCAATATCTCTGCTATCTTACAGATAATCGCCATGCTTATAGTGTTTAAGCAGGAACTGCCGCACTTTTTCAGACTCCAGCCAACCTCGATCAAGTTTTTTCACGAGGTCATCTATCATTTCAACTTCACGAAGAATTCTTTCAGCATTAGGACCGTTTTCAAAAGAGGTCAACAGGGTTATCACCTGGAGAGGATTTCGAATTTTATCATTGAGAATCTGAAATTGTTCCATATTCTTCTCAATCTGCTCAAGTCCATGCTTCTCCATCTCTTTACCAATGATAGTCTGAACCGTAATATCCCGTGATACCCTGATAACCTGATCTACGGTCCCCGTTTTTGAGCAGATAGGAATTAATACGGTGTCAAACCACACTTCTCCATTATCATCAGTATAGTGCTCAACTACTCTCTGTCGAACACCAGATATAAATACGCTTCTAATCTGGGCCTGCATTTTCCGGATCATATGAGGAGATATAACGTCACAGAGATGTTTTCCAGTAATTTCTTCCTTGGAATGCCCCAGATAGTGAGTCCATGCACCGTTGATATACTCAACAAAGTAGTCTGGATTAACGATAACAATGAGATCATCTGATAGTTCTGCAATCGATCGATATCTCTCCTCACTGGCTTTCAGACGAGACTCTGTAGAAAATCGGTACATAGTCACTTCGATGAGTATCTGAAGCATACGGTCATTAAAAGGTTTAATAAGATAACCAAAGGGTCCGGTTGACGTAGCATTAAAGACCGTTGTCTGATCAGAGTGTGCCGTGATATAGATTATTGGTACATCAAATGAGGATCTGATACGCTCTGCTGCCTCTATCCCGGTCATCTCCCCGGTAAGTGATATATCCATAAGGATGAGATCCGGCTGAATTTCTACCGCTATTCTGAGAGCATCCTCTCCCGAGTCAACAGCACAGGGAACCTCATAACCCATTCGTATCAGTTTATCCCTGAGATCTGATCTCGTAATAAATTCGTCTTCTACAATCATTATTCTGGGTTTAGTCATTCAATTCCCTCATCACGAGATCGGATCTGCTTTTAAGATACAATCAGACATGCTCACCACCATCCCTGTGTATCGAATAGAGCTATACGGTATTCATCCAGTTTAGTTCATAATCCCGTATGGAAAACGGAAACCTAATATCATCTTTTTTTCCATGCTATTAAATACGGGATTCTGCAATTGATTGTTTATCTATATATCATCACCTTTTCACTATAAGGAAA
>DATMXW010000112.1:0-13424 GCA_035561295.1 Methanospirillum sp.
TCGCACAAGCGGGGACATTTTTGGCATGTATCGCACACCATAGGGACCGAATTAGTGACCCATATATGAATAACATCTACACAAAATCCAAAATATCAGGGGGTGCCGCATTTTTGATTATTTACAGTGAAGGGTTGAAAATTGCCCAAAAGGTGGAGAAATATCACAAAAAAGCATCCGCTCTACACACGCTGCAAAGTGTAGATATAGATCTATAGCATACGCTATACTGCAGGTTAGTCCTGCACTTATCCTCGGAGGGCAGGATCATCCATGAAGCATGAACTCGGGAAGTCCTCATGGATTCGGGTTGATTCTGCCCAAACACATTAAACACGATGCTCGAATGGTTCGCAGCCGAGCATTACATCATGGATGATTCACAGATATAATTTTATCGTCATCATAACCCATATTTGTTGAAAAGAAGTGAATATTTTGTACAGACATTAAGTAAATGCGATATATTTCATTAATTATTTAATTATTTTAGAGTACTAGCCCTCGCGAGCTGAAGTTATACCAGAACAGTAAATGTGTTTGATATATCAACTGATTGCAATTATAGTTACAAAAAAATTCGGTGAAGAGAGAGGAGGTGCCGCATTATGATGAATATCAGGTGGGCACCATATGGATTATCTCCACCATCCTTATCTTTGCTCAAAAAATGGCTCATAAGTCTAGGTCTCCAGGATTCAGAGTGAGGTGAGATACCAACCATTACAATCGCAAAGAGATACATACTTCCTGACGCAATCATTTCTCCATGTCAGAATGGCTCTGTACAAAATGTGGATACATCTACAATGAAGCATTTGGCGATGATGCACATCATGTATTACCGAACACGGCCTTTGAAAATATCGATTCATCCTGGGTCTGTCCCCGATGTGGTGTAGGGAAGGCTTTTTTTGTCAAGAAGGCCTAAACCACCAGGGTTTCTATAATATTGATGATTTTTATCCGCTCTGACCTTTTTTTTACCCAGAACCAGATGATATACAAGTGGTAAACATCTCTGGTTTAAAAATCATTTAGATTATATGTTTCTATTAAGTACAGATGGATCATCACGATGAATACACCACCGAAGAACTCCTGAAGCGTCTGCAGGATCTTGGATACCCGCCAGAATTTCAGGATTACTACCGCCGTTGTATCCCCTTCCACACATACCCGGCCCCAGGGCTGCTGATTGCTATCGGTATGGTACAATACGGATTAGAACTGCTCGGTGCTACGCCAGGAGAGAAGGTGTATGCAGTCAGCGAGACGGTGAAGTGTGCCCCTGACCCCCTGCAGGTTATTGCCAACTGTACGATCGGGAATCACCGTCTTCGGATAGTCCCCATTGGCAGGTTTGCCATTACGATGAACCGACCCACCATGGGTGATTATGCTGATGGAGTCCGGATTTATATTGACCCCAAAAAACTATCTGCATGGCCAGTCCTGGAAAAGTGGTTTGCAAACAGTTCGGAGTTCTCGAAAAAGACGATGAAGAAGGCCCTGCAGGACGAAATTCTGGCATCAAAACGTGAAATACTCTCAGTAGAGAAGGTCAGAATCCCGGTCACTCAGAAGAAGAAGTGGAATACTGCCGTGTGTAAGACCTGCAAAGAACCGATACCAGAAGATCTCATTGAAGGGGATCACTGCGCCGGGTGTGGATCCCTGCGATACTATGATCTGATCTGATACCCTTTTTTAGAAAAAAGTCTGCATCTGCGCCCATTCTCATTCTTTCGTATTGAGACGCCTGGACAGGAACGTAGCCCGGTTAAGGGTGAGCATCTGGGGAAATACCCAGATACCCAGGGGACGCGGTTTGATGAGAGAGACATTAAAACAGGAGATAGGAGAACCTCCGGTTTATTCCATGAATATATTGGTGTAGATTGAGTCGGTACCGGTAGCATCCAGACGTGCACGCTCGGCCTTCTCCTCTGCCAGGGCATGGAGTGGTGGAGACATGTCGCGACCGGGAACGTGACCGAACATCTTCTCTATCTCGGTCTGCTGAGAGTGCATGAACAGAGCATTTGGTATCTCCATCGGACAGAGTTCTTCGCACTGGCCACAGTTGACACACGAATCTGAGACGTGGGCAAACCGGATCAGGTGGAACATGAAGCTTGTTGGCAGTACACCAGGGGAGACATACCAGGGCTTCTTGGTGGAACACTCAATACAGTAGCAGATCGGACAGGCTTCGACACAGGCATAACACTTGACACACTTGGAGGACTCCTCCATGATGAGTTTCAGCCGGTCTTTACCAGTTCCAAGGCCTGAAAAGTCACGGTGTCTCCACTCGTCTCCGAGTTTAAGCATGGCCTTCTCGACTTTGCCACGGATATCAATACCCTTTGGATCAGGGGCACAGGTCTCAAGAGCTCCTTTTGCCTGGGCACTTGAAACCAGGGATGCACCCTTTTCAGAGCAGATTTCAAGGAATGTTGCCTTTCCTGCCTTGTCTCCAATGACTCCCCAGTTACCTGCTGCGATATCAGCCTGCCGTGGGACTTTCATCTTGCAACGACGACAGTTGGACCTTCGTCCATAGCCCTCTTCCTCAAGCTCGTCGATCTTGATTCCCTTATGACCACCCTCGAATTCGATGATAAACTGGCCCTTATCGATCTCTTCCTTGTGAACTGCGTTAGGGTCAACCTCGAACTTTTCTGCGATCATCCTCCTGGCTGCAACCGGGCTGACTGAACCTCCACAGTTGACTCCGATCATGATGATGTTGTCAAGGTTGATCTGGTTCCGCTTGGCAAGTTCGTAAAATGCCATAGCATCACAGCCTTTGCAGGTGACGGCAATCTTCTGATCCTTAGCCCCGTTCAGATATTTTTTAATGAGCTTGGGGATGAGCAGGGTTCCACAGTGTAGTGACCCGGCAGTCTGTATGATATCGTCAGGGTTTGTAATAACCGCTGGAACTGCATCATACAGGTCCTTCCCTTTCTTGATGGCAACGACAGCATCGACCATCTTGCTCTCAAGAGCATGTTTGAGGAGAGCAGTTACCGCTCCACCACATTCTCCCTTCTTCAGAACATCAGCATCTTTTGCCCATGCGTAGAGCATCTCGCCTTTTGCTGCCATCTTTAGTTCCCTCCAATCTTTTCGATAGCAATTGCACAATGCTTGAGTTCAGGCATCTTAGACATTGGATCCAGTGCTGTGTTGGTCAGGTTGTTAACCCCGTCAGCGAAGTGCATGGTCATGTATACCACGCCAGGTCCGACATCATCGGAGACCCGTGCAACGGTATCAGTCTCACCACGACGGCTTTTCAGTCGAACGATCTCTCCCTGTTTAATACCGAGGCGGCGTGCATCCTCAACATTGATCTGGGCGTAGGAGCGGGGAACTTCACGGTGAAGATCATCGCAACGGCCAGTCTGCGTTCTGGAGTGGTAGTGGAAGATGAGTCGGCCAGTCATGAGCGTGAATGGATACTCAGCATCAGCGACCTCTGCCGGTGGCCGGTAATCAATACCAAAGAGATTACCCTTCCCGTCAGCGGTTGCAAACTTCTCCCGGTGCAGGATTGGAGTTCCCGGGTGCTCTTCTGTCGGGCATGGCCAGCAGACAGATTCAGGCTTGTCGAGTTTCTCGTAGGTACATCCAAACATCGAAGGAGTAACTGCCCGCATGTCGTCCCAGACATCCTTTGCTGTTGGGAGATCAAACCCTTTCAGGCCCATACGCTTTGCAAGTTCAGAGAAGATCCAGATATCTTCATGTGCCTGACCCGGGGGATTGACGGCTTTTCGGACCCGGTTGACCCGGCGTTCTCCACTGGTAAACGTACCGTCCTTCTCTGCAAAGCAGGCTCCCGGAAGAATTACGTCTGCATAGTTGCAGGTCTCTGTGAAGAAGATGTCTTGAACCACGAGGAAGTCAAGCTTGTCAAGTTGCCTCTTCACATGGTTTGAATCAGGGTAGGTAACAACCGGATTGAGACCAAGGATATACATCGATTTGATCTCTTCTCCACACTGGTTTATCTGCTCGGTAAGGGTAACTCCGTACCAGTCTGGAAGATCGGTGACGCCCCAGGCCTTCTCCATCTTGGCTCGGTTGTCTGCAACTTCGCACTTCTGGTACCCTGAGTACACATTCGGATATGCACCCATGTCACAGGCTCCCTGCACGTTGTTCTGTCCACGGAGGGGGTTGACACCGACACCCGGACGGCCGACATTACCCGTAAGTAACGCGAGGTTACCCATTGAACGGACATTGTCAGTACCGGTAGTAAGCTCGGTGATACCAAGACAGTAGATGATAACCGCGTTCTTGGCTTCTGCATATCTTGACGCGATATCCTTGACAACTGCGAGGGGGACACCATGGATGGCTTCGGCATCAGCGTAATTCTCGACCGTCTTTTTGAGGTCTTCAAAGCCGTTAACCCGGTCATCGATAAACTTCTGGTCGTGCTTGCCTTCCTTGATGATCCAGTACATCATCGAGTTAGCAAGAGCAATATGAGTTGACGGAGTAAACCGCACATAGGTATCAGCCAGACGTGCAGTCATGGTGTACCGTGGGTCTATGGCAACAATTGGGATTCCTTTCTTCTTTGCCTGGGCGAGTCTGCGTCCTGCAAGGGGGTGTGCTTCTACTGCATTTGATCCCCAGACCAGGATGAAATCTGCATTCAGGGCATCCTCAAACCCATTCGTTGCAGCTCCTGAACCAAAAGAGAGTGACAAACCAGCGACTGAGGGGCCGTGGCAGATACGAGCGCAGTTGTCCACATTGTTGGTCTTGAACCCAACTCGGGCGAACTTCTGCATGATGTAGCAGTCTTCGTTGACAGTTCTGCACGATACCTGGAATCCGAATCCTTTAGCACCAAATTTTTCGTTCGTTGCTTTTAGCTTGGATGCAACAAGATCAAGGGCTTCGTCCCAGGATGCCTCAACAAACTTGCCATCCTTCTTGATCAGAGGGGTGGTAAGGCGGTCAGGGCTGTGCACAGACTCCCAGCAGGTGACTCCTTTTGGACAGAGTTTCCCTTCATTCACCGGGGATCGCTGATTCGGTTCAACACCGACAACTTTCCCGTTGGTAACAACCAGATTTAGACTACATCCGACACCACAATATGGACAGGTGGTCGGTACATATTTCATTATTTCTGTATTTTCACTCATATTTCACCCGAGTTCAGACTGGTGAAAGATACCAATACGAATCAGAAGACAGCCAATGCTACTCATTCGATGCAACGGTGTGATCAGTCACACAGGAATGGACTACCCGAATAAGTCCACGGGTGTTTTGAAACACCACCCTGACCACATGCAGAAGAGTATTGATGTGAATTTAGATATAAATCTGACGAAATGTATTCGAGAACTGGTGATTAGGAGTGGGCAGAGGAGAATTTCGCAGATTAGGATGGTACAGCCAACTCCTCTTTCTCGTGCAATAGTTAATTAATTTCTATTGACCTTGGATTATGTACATGGTCTTCTGACAAGACATAGTTATCCAGATTTACTGTATATCCGGACGAAAATTTTTCTTTGATATCCCGCATAACCTGAAGATTTTCCGGCATAGAGACCTTTGCCCAGAGAGTATGTTTAGGAGGTTCTGCGATTATCGTTCCATCGCGAACGACTATCTCTCCCTCTTTTATGGTGTATGCAGCATTGGTGAACGCTGCCTCAATCTGCGAAGGCTCTGAAGGAAGAGAATCAGCATCCAGAGCAAAGACTGCAACGTTTCCATATGCTCCCTCCCTAAGGGTTCCATACCATTCAGGTAACCCAAGGGCCTGTGCAGGTCCTGCCCGGGTCATCATCGCAATCTCATACAAACCCAGTTCACGATCAAGTGATCCAATGTTACTCGCGCTGATGACCTTCTCTGAATATTTCATTGACGAAAGGGTCTCCTTGCGGGCCTTCTCAGACATGAGCCAGGTAATGATACGGGGATACCGGGTAAACGGTCCTGCATTCGGATGATCCGTTGAGATGTACACACGCATCAGATCCTTTGCATAGAGAGCAATCTCAAGCCCGACTGCCCACTGAACCCCGTTGACCGTTGTATCCTTGTTGTATGAATAAGGTACCACCCCGGCGCCGGTCTCCAGCTCAACATCGGTATTTGCCCATTTCCGATGATTAAGGAGTTGGAGGTGGTGTTCGAAAGGCCCGTCAGCAGTCATCGTGGTTGTCTCATCAAGGGTGACGGCCCCCAGGTCTACGGTGATATTCTCATGTGCATTCACATAATCCATAACCTCTCTGGCACCTGATGCGATGGTCCCCCAGCTATCACCCTTGTATGCAAAGAACTGTACATGCGTGTTATGGAGGACCTGCCTCCGACCAAATCTGTTCTTAGGCTGGTACCCTGAGGCAAGCTCAAGGGTCCGTATCGTATGTGCATAATTGCCAGGGTTTCCAAAATTATTGCCATGGAGATGGAGTGAATGAGGGAGACCTAAATACTCGTTTGTCTCTATTAAACCAGTAATAATCTCTGCCGGGGTGATATCAAAGTGGGGGACGGTATCATGAATATCGACACAGTTCTGTCCCCATGCCCAGGCTTCAGTACCTCCCGGGTTGACACATTTGATCCCAAACCCATAGGTTGACTTCAGGAGCCATGCGATGTAGGCTGCATTATTCTCTATCTCTTGATTCTTGAGGTACTCAAAGCAGAACCAGTTATTCCCAAAGACCGGCATCGCTGACTGATCGATGATCGGAGTATATTTGAACTCCTCATGAATATGGGCTGCAAAGAGGGGGGGCATTGCAGCCTCATTCGTGAAGGTGTATCCCATCCGTGCATAGGCATATCCGGTCTTCCAGGTTGAAGGAACAGAGGATCCCATCTCCATCCACTTTCCTTGTCTGATAATACTGCCCTCATAGGATCCTCTGAAGAGCTTGTCTTCAGGCCGCATGAGACGGCCGGTGTTCACCTTGGGGCCTGACACATGGGTGTGAATATCCAGACCTCCGGCCATTACTGTCATGCCAGTTGCATCAATGCAGACGGCGTGTGATGAGACGCCATCAACAATCCTGCCATCCCGAATTAATATGTCGACCTTATCCCCTTTTATTCCGGTTATCGGATCAAAGACACATCCGTTGCGGATGATGAGCTCATTCATGAAATACCCCCTTCCTTCATGATAACCTCCATCCGATCAGCAATCTTGAGGAGGAGGGTTTCGTCATCCAACAACCCTTCAGGGGGGTCAATCACCTTTTTGAACTGAATCGGCACAGTATCCATCCGATATGCGATTCCTCCGACATCAATACCACAGGTACAGACTGGAATGTGGAGGTCTGCAATCTCTGAAGACATCGTGATGTTTGGATCAATTGTTACCCAGGGATGTTTTTTCAGATGCTGAACGGCATCGATGGGAAAATGGGCGGCTGCATCAGTACCAATATTAATAAACATATCAACCTCATCGCGGACAGCCATATCGATTGTGCTTGTCTCACCCGGATTCATATGGGCATAATGATGTTTGGTGAGATCCAGGCAATAGGGAAACCCGAACATCCAGGACCAGACAACACCCGCCCCTGCAATGTTATAATGGCCCCGCATAGCCATAATCGTCCATTTTGCGTAGGTATTGAGATCCCGGATCAGGGAGATGGCATTATCGACATTATGATTTCTCCCATCGGTATGAGTCAGACCCATGCCAAAAAAGACGGTTCCAAACTTTGCTTTCATCATGATATCAGCAATGAGAAGAATCGTCTGTTTTTTAATCCCGGCAACTTCATCAGGAAGATCAGATCCATATCCGTGAACAGTCATCCGAAATGCATTAAATAACTCATAATCATGTCCCTGTGTTATCTTAAGATGATAATCGGCACCCTTTGCGGTGTCTGTACTGCGTGGATCGATGACAATGATTGTTCGCTCACTCTGGCCCCGGCCAGTAAAAAATCCTGCAGGAAAGGTGGAGTACCGGGACATATGCCGCGGATGGGCATGAATCGGATTAGAACCCCAGTACACAATAACATCAGCACGGTTTTTTACTTCACCCAGCGTGCAGGAAGGGTATCCGTTATCAAAGATGGCAAGAAATGAAGGGCCATGGCAGATGGTGGCACAGTTGTCAAGCATTCCTCCTGCAAGGTCCATAACTCGTGCTGCCCCTGCCTGAGCTTCGCAGTTTGTCGACCCAAACCCATACATCAGGGGTTTTTTAGCCTTGATGAGGTGGCGTGCAGTCCAGTCGATGGCTTCATCATAGGAGATCTGTTTCATGGACCCATCAGCCTGACGAAGGCGGGGAAGAACAATCCGATCTTCAGCATTCGCATGTTTGAAGATTTCATAGCCGATGGCACACGCATTCTCAACATCGAGGATCTTCTTGCCATCATCCGATACCGTAACTCTGACATCATCACACGCACAGCCACAATATGGGCACCCGACATTATCGATTATCTTGGGCATACTTGTCCCCCTGCCCACATACCAACTGCACTCTGGATAAGTTCAAGAGCAGATGTAATGCTCTCACCAGGAGCTGGTTCCACGATCACCAGGAAACCGCTATACTGGGGAGCACCGGTAGATTGAGTCCGGGAAGGGACTATTTGATTTGCCCAGACACCCTGACGGATATGGCAGAGGCCTTGCTCACAGGTCTGTTCGCCAACAATTGCCCTTACGATGACATGTCCACATTCACTACTAACCCGGACCGTCGTATCCTCTGCGATACCGAGTATGTCCATATCAAGTTCATTCATCTCGATGATGCTACAAGCCCTGAAATACTCAGGAGATGTTTTTCCTATCTCCATTGCTATCCCTTCTTCGATAGCACGATGGGTAATCATGTTTAATTGATATCTTTCTTGCATGGGATCTCCCGATAGATCTCATTTTCGTACTGATTCCCGGTAAAGGACCGGTTTGCTGATAGCAGGCCATACCTATGCCAACATCCCGGCAACCACCCGATTGGTTACCGTCAGCTGGATTCCCACATATCTCCGATATTGGCGGGTACGTTCCAGGAGGTCATATGAGGGAGAAAGCCACAGTTCAGTGGTCATGTATCTCTTCAGGAAAGCGTATAAATTTTGCCGAATCGTGAAATCGTGATTATTTTCAGGGGAAACCAAAATTTAGGATGTATGGAAAATATAACTCATCCCGGGCATTGCCCCTGCTCAGAGGGGGCGGGATAATCAGATCAGGGGAAAATCCGGTCGCCAGGTACGGAAAACAGAACGGATACGAACATTATCGAAGAAAAAAACGGGGGAGCCTGGTTACCAGGCTTCTGCAAATGCCGTGTTTGTGTAGATATCTTCCAGCCGGGCCTTGTGACCCCGCTCCATCTTTGCAAACTCAGTAAAGACCTTCTTCTGCTCTGGATCTGCACTTGCCTCGGCAAACTTCTCGTACATATCCATCGCTTCTTCTTCCTTCTTGATGGCAAGTTTCAGGCCATCCAGCGGCTTCATGTCAGAACTTGGTCCTGGCTTTTCTATAAGATCTGACAAGTGATAGTCCTTCACTTCATCAAACTTGAGTGTCTGCTTAGGATTAGAGAGGTACTCCTGGATAGTCTTGCGGTGATAGGTCTCTTCCTTTGCAAGATCCTCAAAGAGACTCTTTAATGCACTGTCTTTTACCTTGTCTTTCAGAGCAGTGTAAAACGCATACGAGTCGACTTCCCTATCAATTGCTATCAGCAATATCTTTTTGAATTCGTCAGTTTTCATTGTTTTCCTCGTGGCCGGGATGGGATAAAACGGGATTTATCTGGTTGAAATTGATTCAACCAACCCGTTTTGGATATTTTTTAGGTGGGCAGTTTATCCTGAACCATTGGTACGGCTTTTCAGGACATCCTGGATTTAATTGGTATAAGCGGACGCCCCAAGTTTTGGTACGTATGCATTGTCTGCTTCTACCCTGATTGCATGGGAGAAGAGAGCGAGCGGTATCTCCATTGGGCAGAGTTCTTCACACTGCCCACAGTTGATACAACTATCTGATATGTGAGCAAATCTGCGAAGGTGGAACATCGGATCAGCCGGCAGAACTCCCCGCCTGACCATATAGGATTCTCCTCGGCCTTCGAAATCGGTTGAGGAGCAGACCGGGCATTTCTCAATACAGGAGTAGCACTTGACACACCGGGAGGTCTCCTTATTGATGATATTCCAGAGATCTGAACCCAGAACAGAAAAGTCATGCTTTCTCCACTGCTCTCCGAGTTTGAGCATGGCTCCTTCAACCTTGCCCCTGATCTCAATACCCTTCTGTGCTGCTGACTCAACGTCTATCTTCTTGGCTGATACAGCCTTTGATACCAAGTCGGCACCCTTATCACTGCATACTTCAACAAAGGTAGCTTTTCCGGCCTTTTCTCCGATAACTCCCCAGTTACCACAGGCAAGATCTGCCTGGCGGGGGATCTTGTACTTGCAGCGGCGGCAGTTGCTCCGACGACCGTAGCCTTCCTCTTCAAGTTCATCGACTGAGATGCCTTTGTGGCCACCCTCGTACTCGATGATGAACTGGCCCTTGTCAATCTCTTCCTTGTGAACGGTGTCAGGATCAACGCCGTACTTAGCCTTGATCATCTTTCTGGCTACAATCGGATTGACCGAGCCACCACAGTTGACCCCGATGGTGATGATGTTCTTCATGTCGACTTCATTGCGCTTTGCTTCTTCAAGCAGGCCCATGAGGTCACATCCTTTCACGACAACCCCGATCTTCATCTCCTTTGCCCCGCCCAGGTAGTCCTTGATGAACTTTGAGAGAAGCAGGGTACCACAGTGGAGAGAGCCGGCGGTCTGGTCAAGTTGTGCAGGGTCGGTTATGGCAACCGGAACGGCATCATAGATGTCAAATCCCTTGCGAACTGCAACAACGACATCAACCATCTTGCTTTCCAGGGCGTATTTCAGGAGTGCTGTTACCGCACCACCACATTCTGCCTTTTTTGCAAGACCGCTGTCAGTTGTCCATGCATAGAGGAGTTCTCCTTTTGCTGCCATATTAGTTTCCTCCTGCAATCTTCTCAACTTTAACCGCACAGTGCTTGAGCTCAGGCATCTTAGACATCGGATCCAGTGCAGTATTTGTCAGGTTGTTGACCCCTTCATTGAAGTGCATGGTCATATAGAGCACACCTTTGCCGATCTCATCAGTAACCCGGGCGACCGTCTCGGTCTGACCACGGCGGCTTTTCAGGAGAACCTTCTCACCCTGAGCTATGCCAAGGGATTTTGCGTCTTCAGTGTTGATCTGAACATAGGAGGCGGGAACCTCGTAATGGAGGGCAGCACACCGGTCGGTCTGGGATCGGGAGTGATAGTGGAAGATAAGACGTCCGGTCATCATGGTGAACGGATACTCCTTGTCAGCGACCTCTGCCGGTGGTCTGTACTCGATACCAAAGAGATTACCCTTCCCATCTGCGGTAGCAAACTTCTCGGTGTGGAGGATCGGAGTTCCCGGGTGTTCAATCGTTGGGCATGGCCAGACAACTGACTCAGGTTTCTCCAGTTTCTCATAGGTTGCTCCGAACTGGGAAGGAGTGACGGCCCGCATATCATCCCAGACGTCCTTTGCGGTGGGCAGGTCAAAGCCCTTCAGACCCATCTTCTTTGCAAGTTCAGAGAAGATCTGAATATCTTCTTTTGCCTTGCCCGGTGGGTTGACTGCCTTTCGGACACGGTTGATACGGCGTTCTCCACTGGTGAAGGTCCCGTCCTTCTCAGCAAAGCAGGCACCGGGAAGAATAACATCAGCATACTGACAGGTCTCAGTGAAGAATATGTCCTGGACTACAAGGAAGTCAAGTTTCTCCAGAGATCTCTTCACATGGCCTGAGTCAGGGTAGGTCACCACCGGGTTGAGTCCAAGGATGTACATTGCCTTGATCTCATTCCCACACTGGGTGATCTGTTCGGTGAGGGTAACTCCATACCAGTCCGGAAGGTCGGTGACGCCCCAGGCTTTCTCCATCTTGGCACGATTCTCTGCGACTTCACACTTCTGGTATCCTGAGTAGACGTTCGGGTATGCACCCATGTCACAGGCACCCTGCACGTTGTTCTGTCCACGGAGCGGGTTCACACCGACTCCCGGGCGACCAACATTGCCGGTTACCATGGCGAGGTTACCCATTGAACGGACATTGTCAGTACCGGTAGTCAGTTCAGTGATACCAAGACAATAGATGATGACCGCGTTCTTGGCTTCTGCATACTTAAAGGCCATCTCTTTGACCGTTGCCAGGGGGACACCGTGGATGGATTCACAGTCAGCGTAGCCCTCTACGGTCTTCTTGAGCTCTTCAAAACCATTGACCCGCTCGTCAATGAACTTCTTGTCGTGTTTGCCTTCCTTGATGATCCAGTACATCATGGAGTTTGCAAGAGCGATATGGGTTGACGGGTTAAACTGGATCCACTTGTCTGCAATTTTTGCCGTTGTTGAGAGGCGTGGATCTACGGCATAGATCGGAATGCCTTTCAGTTTTGCCTGAACCAGACGACGGCCTGCAAGTGGGTGTGCTTCAAGAGCATTGGATCCCCAGACCAGGATGAAATCAGCGTTAAGAGCATCCTCAAAACCATTGGTTGCAGCACCAGAGCCGAAGGAGAGCGAAAGACCGGCAACAGACGGACCGTGGCAGATTCGTGCACAGTTGTCAACGTTGTTGGTCTTAAAGCCGACCCGTGCGAACTTCTGCATGATGTAGCAGTCTTCATTCACGGTTCTGCATGAGACCTGGAAACCGAATCCCTTTGCCCCGTATTTCTCGTTTGTCTGCTTAAGATTCTTTGCAACGAGATCCAGAGCTTCGTCCCAGGATGCCTCTACAAACTTTCCATCCTTTTTGATAAGAGGGGTAGTCAGACGGTCAGGACTGTGAACTGATTCCCAACAGGTAAGCCCTTTTGGACAGAGTTTCCCGTCATTGATGGGACTTCGCTTATAGGGTTCAACACCGACTACCTTCTCGTCTTTCACTACAAGGTTCAGAGCACAACCAACACCACAATAGGGGCAGGTGGTCTGAACGTATTTAATTAATCCTTGAGGATCTGCTGTCATAAAATTCCCCGAGTTCTTATTACACAAGCGGAAGGACACAATATGCCCTAGCCCACCAATCATTCAATCCTTTTACCTGAATACCGGAGAAAACTCCCGATGTTTCCAACCGATAAAAAGTCACTATGATGTCCTGATAACAGTTGACACAGAGACCTGTGTTCATCACATGACCCGATAGAAGGCCTGTTACCAGAAAGAATGCTTAGTAAGCATGATCCCATATTTTAGAATAGAGGGATAAATATATCGAATTGAATTGGCTCGAATTGGTAATATAATGT
>DATMXW010000113.1:0-4713 GCA_035561295.1 Methanospirillum sp.
ATTAGTTATATGATAGAGCCCATATTGTCCTGATGATACGAGATTATCAGTAGCTTGTGCAAGATCCTTCGTATACGTAGGAGATGAGACCTGATCATCCACCACCGTGATTGAACTTTTTTTATCGCTCCAGTCAAGCACCTTATCTACAAAATTCTCATTTCCAGATCCAAATACCCAGGAGGTCCGAATCAGATAAAACCGGTGAACATGATTCAGGATCATCTGTTCACCAAGAAGTTTGCTCTCCCCATATCTACTGATCGGGTCAGGTCTATCTGCAATTGTATAGGGTCTTCGTTGTTTCCCGTTAAAGACATAGTCAGTGGAGAAATGGACGATATCAGCCCCAACCTGTATAGCAGCAAGTGCAAGGTTTTTCGGACCGAACCCATTCACACAAAAAGCTTGTTCCCATTCGATCTCTGCATCATCTACGGCATTATAGGCAGCGCAGTTAACAATAAGATCAGGCTGAAAATCCTTTACGCAGAAAGAAACATCCTGATACCGGGTAATGTCAAGTTCCTGTGATCCACAAGAGAACACAGTACACCCCTTATCTTCATATCGTAAACAGATCTCACGACCGAGCTGTCCATGTGCGCCAGTGACAAGGACTCTCATCCAGAATGTTCCTCCGCTTTATTAAAGCCAGAATAGATAAAAGGGGATATAAATTCTTTCATCGAAAGGTGTTTTTTATCTTTATCAGATACAACGGGGGTATCAATCCCAAGTTCACCAAGTGGCCAGAGAATGTTCAGTTCAGGATCATTCCAGAGAATTCCAGATTCCCCTTCTGGATAATAGAAGTCGGTTACCTTATACATCACTTCAGTATTGTCTTCAAGAACCAGAAACCCATGGGCAAATCCGGGGGCAATATAAATAATACATGCGGGGGTTTCAGTCAGAGTAACGGATAAATACGCGCCATAGGTCGGTGAACCAACCCTGATATCAACAATTACATCATATACTGATCCCCGCAAAACCCGAAGTAATTTTCCCTGACTATAGGGATATTGATAATGGAGACCGCGAAGCACACCTTTTTGTGAGCGTGAATGATTATCCTGTACAAAGTGATCAGGGATACCAGCATCAGAAAAATCTCTCTGATTGTAGCTTTCAATAAAGAACCCACGTGAATCCTCAAAAACCTGTGGTTCAATCAATAACACCCCCTCGAATTGGGTTTTCCTAATGCTGATCACTGTATATCACCCTCATACTCACCTACAAGTTGGAACAAATATTTACCATAGTCGGTTTTTTCAAGGCTTTTCGTAAGGGATAGCAGGTGATGTCGATCGATATATCCCAGCTGATACGCGATTTCTTCAATACAAGCAACATAAAGACCTTGTCTTTTTTGTATGGTTTCAATAAACTGTGATGCTTCCAGAAGTGAATCATGAGTGCCTGAATCAAGCCATGCCATCCCCCGTCCAAAGATCTCAACCCTGAGTTTTCCCTTCTTCAGGTACTCATTATTTACATCAGTAATCTCTAGTTCTCCCCTGTTTGAAGGGACAAGAGAGGTTGCAATCCGAATAACATCATTGTCATAAAAATAGAGACCAGGGACAGCATAATGCGATTTTGGTTTGACAGGTTTCTCTTCTATCGATAATACCTGACCAGAACTATCAAATTCTATAACTCCAAATGCTCCCGGATTGCGAACATAGTGACCAAAAATTGTCGCCCCCTCTTGCTGTACCATGGCTCTTTTCAGAATTTCAGTAAAATGCTGCCCATAGAAGATGTTATCACCCAGAATCAGGGCAACCCGATCAGTTCCGATAAAATTTTTCCCAATAATGAATGCTTCAGCCAGCCCACGGGGAACCTCCTGTATAGCAAATGATACCCTAAGTCCTATCTGTTCTCCATCACCAAGGAGTTCCCGATACAGGGGAAGATCTTTCCGTGTTGATATGATCAGAATATCTCTGATGCCCGCCAGCATGAGTACTGATAACGGATAGTAGATTAGGGGTTTATCGTAAATGGGAAGAAGATGCTTAGAAATACATTTGGTAAGCGGATAGAGGCGGGAGCCTGTACCCCCCGCTAGAATGATACCTTTTACGTTCACTGCGCACTCCGTGACATATATTAAAACAGATATTATATAACAATACATAGCCAGATAAGAATTCTGATTATGAGTGACCTTTATTTCCTTATCGCATAACATCAATAGGTATTCTAAATGCGTGCTGCCGTATTCCATGACTTCTTTAGTACAATAGGGGGAGGAGAACGGGTTGCGGTTGCCCTTGCATCTTGTCTGGATGCGGACATCATCACTACTGATGTAGATACGCCTGAATGGTTTTTATCAACAAACCGGGTACGTTCACTTGGTAGAACATCTACCTATCCAGGACTGCGACAGATCCGCACCATGTCACGGTTTCTCCTCTCGGATGTACGCGATGAATATGATCTTTTTGTCTTCAGCGGCAACTGGGCGCATCACGCATCGCTTCGCCATACCCCGTCATTTTTATATTGCCATACCCCGGTCAGAGCTTTTTATGATCTCTACCCGGTCTTCATGGAACGCCAGCATCCCCTGATTGGCCCGTTCTTCGCTACAGCATGTGGTTGTATGAGATGGATTGATAAAAAGTCCATTCACCGGGTTTCCAACATCGTTGCCAATTCTTTTGCAGTCAAAGATCGGATTCGACAGTACTACGGGCGTGATGCTGATGTGATATATCCTGCAGTTGATTGTAGCCGATACTCATGTAAAGAATATGGCGATTTCTGGCTCTCAGTGAACAGAATTTATCCAGAAAAACGAATAGAACTTCAAATTGAAGCTTTCTCCCACCTACCTAATGAACAGTTGATCATTGTCGGCGGCTATGCGATTGGGGATCATGCCAGGCCATATGCAAAACGAATCAGGGAGATGGCAGCTGCGTGTCCGAATGTTCATCTCGTTGGTCAGATATCAGATGATGAACTCACCGATCTCTACTCCCGATGTACCGGAGTTCTCTGCACGGCGATGGAAGAGGACTTCGGGCTCTCTCCTCTTGAGTCGATGGCAAGTGGAAAACCAGTTATCGCTGTGGCAGAAGGTGGATTTCTTGAAACGATAACCACAGAGCAGGGAGTTCTTATCAATCCTAATTTAGATCAGCTGATTGCAGCAATTCAAGGGGTCTCACAAAAACCTGAACAATATTATGATGCCTGCCTGGATCGGGCAAAAGCATTCGATATCAGGTTTTTTAATGATAAAATAAAACAGAAAGCCGCTGATGTACTGGAGATGGGATCATCATCAGCATTGTGATCCCAAATTATAATGGGCTCTTGTTTTTGAAGGATTGTCTTGATTCAGTTTTCAATCAGAATTATTCTAATTTTGAGGTGATACTGGTTGATAATGCTTCATCTGATAATAGTATCCGTTTTGTCACTGAATTGTACCCAGCAGTCCGTATTTTCAAAGCCCAGGAAAATGCAGGGTATTCAGCTGCTGCAAATATCGGAATTGCAAAGAGCCAGGGCAAGTGTATCTTTCTCCTCAATACCGATACAATTCTCCACCCGGATTGCTTGTTTCATCTCGCTGATACAGCGGAACGAAACCCGGATTATGGTATGTATGCACCAAAGATGGTGTACCCGGATAAACGGATCAACTCGGCCGGTATATGCGTATCACGAAGTGGCGCTGCATGGGATCGGGGAATAGGAGAAACGGACCTTGGACAATATGATCAGGAAGAGGAGGTCTTTGGCCCCTGCGGTGGCGCTGCGCTGTACACCAGAGAACTCCTGGATAATACTCATGGATTTGATGAGGATTTTTTCCTCTATATGGAGGATGTGGATCTGGCATGTCGTGCTCACATCATGGGCTTTCGATGCCTCTATACCCATCAGGCAGTTGTAACACACCATCATGGTGGAACGATAGGAGTGGGATCAGATCTGGCAATCTATTATGGGAACCGGAATATTATGTGGGTACCAGTAAAAAATTTCCCGACCCGGTTCCTTCTACTATCCATTCCCTGGATTATGGGAAGAACCCTTGGAATAATACCCTATTATGCTTTTAGGGGGAAAGGGAGGGTAGTGTTGAGAGCTAAATTGGATGGAATCCTTGGGTTTGCCAATATGGTGAAGAAGAGGTCACCAATGCCGGAAATAACATGGGTGAAGTTGGTGCATTGGTTTGCACGGATACCTTCAGATCGAGAGAAGTGAATCGAATATGCAAAAACAATACATTATTTTGGTCAACAAAAAAATAATTGTCTTTAATAGATTATTGGCTTAAATCCTTCTGTATTACCTATACTGGCACTATTACCTGTTGCTTTGATAATAAACAGACCTGACTGCTCGGCATGGGTGATAACGTTCTCCTGAGTGTGGATAAAGGCTACTGCGCCGTAAATTCGTTTTTCCTGAAATTCGGGTATCCATTCCTTGATATGTTCTAATTTAGATAGAAAATGTCTGATAGCATCTGATTTCTGTGTAGTTTTCACTTCAACAACAACGATCTCTTCACCATTTGCTGCAATAATATCAAATTCATAATTAACCTCATTTTTCCGCCCGGAAAATCGTTGATATGTACGGTTTACCGGGATCTCCTTCTCATTAAGTAATCGTACCAAATCCCCTTCCACCTCACTTTGCGAACCCTGCCCATATTCACCCATT
>DATMXW010000114.1:0-2236 GCA_035561295.1 Methanospirillum sp.
ATTTATATCCTACATTTAGAATATTTCGTTATTTAGTAAAAATATCTGGTTTAGTACTCTTCCTAAATTTTATAGCTGGAACCGTGATTTCAAACTTTGACCCTTTTCCTTCCAATCCACATTCTCTGATAGTTAAACCCGCTGTTGAGAGGATCTCTCTGGCTAGGAACAATCCGACTCCAGTATGCTTTCCATATCCATTGTCAAAAATGTATTCTTTCTCTGCTAACGGAATGCCTATCCCATCATCTACACAAGTAATTTTCAGAGTATCGTTACACTCCGAGCAGGAGAAGCAGATATACGTAAGATTTTTCCCATGCCGAATTGCGTTATCCATGAGGGTCGTGAAAACTTTTCTGATGATGGGATCTGCGTATATCTCAAGAAGATCAGGAATATGATTATGAAGGATTATTTTTCCAGGACATATCTCAGCCTTAGAGGATTCAATAATACCGGATAATTGTTGCCACCCGCTTGAAATTATTCCAAAGTTCTCATATTCTCTGGTAAACCCAATGGTTGCTTCAATCTGGTTTCCAGTCTTCTGAACGAGGTGTAAATATTCATTAACTTTATCCGAATGTGACGTTTTTATAGCCAGGTCCAGGAGAAGATCCAGAGCGCTAAGTTGATTAAAAATATCATGCCTTGTAAGGCTGGTGAGTAATTGAAGTTTTTGATTCGTTTCAAGTAGTTCTTTTTCAGCACGTTTTCGGTCAGAAATGTCCCTGATATTACATTGAATAACTGATGTAGTTTTATCTAAAGGATAGACGTTACTGACAAATTCAACATCAATTCTTTTCCCTCTCTTGGTCTCCATCAGAAGATCTTCATACCTAATGAATTCTTTCTCTTGTAATTCCTTTAGAGTTGTCTTTGGAACAATCTGGTTTGTGAAGAACCCCATATCCCAGATAGGATTTCCGACGATTTCTTCTTTAGTATACCCGGTCAGAATCTCGATAAACGGGTTTGAATCTAAGACCGTTCCGTTATCCCTGTTTAAAATCAGGATTCCTTCTTGAGCCGATTCAAAGAGACGTCGGTATCGCCTCTCGGACAATACTATCGTCTCTTCTGCCTTCTTCTGATCGGTTATATCACTCATAGAGAATCGAATCTGAAAAAAACCATCAATGGTATCCGCCCGGCATCCTTCAATCCGTGCAGAGAAATGAGTTCCATCCTGTTGAACGATCCTGAGTTCACATGATTTCTTTCCCTCGTGGTTATATATTTCGATAATATACCGGTCCCATCGGTCACGATCAGAAGGTGCAACAAATTTCCTGAAATGGGTTTTAACTAATTTTTGTCTATTAACCCCCAACATTGCTGCTCCTGTAAGGTTTATCTCCTCTATCATTACTGTTTCAGAAAGCGTAATGTATCCTATCGGAGCATAATCATAAAGATCTATGTATCTATTTCGAGAAATTTCAAGTTCCTGATATGTCCTTTTCAGTTCTTCATTTTGTATCTCAAGTTCTATCTGATGCACCTGAAGCTGGTGATTAATCTCCTCAAGAGTATTCCTGATAAGAACGGAAGAGGGCATCGGATTCAGATTAATACTTTCTTCAGCCATATCACCGATTGTGCAATAAGGTTTCTCTGAAGTTATTCTCTGGGTCACCCGTACCCTCCATATTTACTACAATTATACTCTCTCTGCCTCTTTGATATACTTACGTACAAAAATCAAAAAATATAACCTATCGTGAAATGACCTTTTTTAATTTCGATGTACCCTTCATAATGAAAATTGAATCTTAACCATAGATATAATACCTGTATGCGAGATTATTGTTTATGTCACTAAGAAAAGAAGACAAGAACCGACTCCAGGTGGCACATCCACACCTGGAATCACAAACTAGCCAGGATAAAAACCGACACGAGGAAGAGGACCTGCATCACCCCAATGAGCATCCGTATCCCTACCTACCTTATCACCAGCCGTCAAAACAGAGCAACAATCCTGATCATGATGCTCATACCAACATTCTTCATGATGAATTACCACCGCACCACAACGCTCCGTCCCCTATTAAGCCTTCCAAGAACATAACGGCGTTGGGGAGAGAGTAGATATTATTCAGTTTATAACCGAATGTACGTTGAATAATTTAGCCTCGATTCAATTTTGAATACAGACCAAATACAAATTACTTCGTGGAATGAGTTTGAAGTAGTCAAACTGCTCTTAAAAAGAATATTTGGTAAT
>DATMXW010000115.1:0-2211 GCA_035561295.1 Methanospirillum sp.
GAGCAATATTGCATATGTAAGACTAAGAAGCATCGTCCGCATCTCACTACATGGCTGAATTTGCTGGAAATCGAATTCTAACCGAAAATTAATCGGCATTGTTGAACCTAATATCGCCATACATAGTGGATACTATAACTGATGGATGAGATTGATTCGTAACCTATGTGCGAGAGATGGCGTAATTTACGCCATCTCTCGCACATAGGTTACGAATCAATCTCATCCGGGTATATTGTACTGGGAGGTGATGGGGAATGTATGATTAAAACTCTTGGATATTGGTTTCAGGAGGATAAATAGGCGGGACTGCTTTGATGGGTTCGCAAAGTGAGATAGCTTGTGTAGAAGGTTGATATTTCGCGTGATATGAGTACCATTCCACAGTCTTGACATCCCGATTTTGATCCAAAGAAATTTTCGACGGTGGAACTGGTATAATTTAATTTGTTTATATCTTGAACTGAAGAGGGTTCTACAATAAATTTTGTTATAAACACGAGTCTGTGCCACATTCTTAGCCCCTTTTTCAGGTCAAGACTGAGTAGGGAGAGGAGCCAAGTTGCTTTAGGAATGCTTCGGCCGGCAATAGCGAACGATCGGATCTAAACCTTCTTCTGTGATCGGTGTTCTTCAATCATGTTAACTACGGACCACGTGTCGTAATTCTATTTGATACATAGATAGTATACCCATGTATGGTTTTCATTGCCAGATACAAAATATTACAAAAAAATGTGGTGAATAGAAATTTCACCGATATAGCGCCCCGGCTGGGATTTGAACCCAGGTCAAAAGCTCCGGAGGCTTCTAGGATATCCTCTACCCTACCGGGGCAGCCTTACTATGTAGGCCTTATCTGGAGATAAAGGGATAGGGTAATTATTGTTTAATGTGATAATGATGCCAGATTTTGCAGGCCCCTTCGTGACTGACCATGCAGGGTCCGACAGGGGTGCGGGGTGTGCAGACCTTCCCAAAGAGATTACAATCTGAAGGTTCTGCAATCCCTCTGAGCACTTTATCGCAGATACAGGCAGAGTGCTTACTCACCTTTTTGAAAACAATGCCAAATTTTTTCTGGGCGTCATATTGTGCAAAGGCATCACGTACTCTCAACCCGGATCCTGGGATTATCGGGAACCCTCGCCACTCCACATCACAAGGCTCAAAAACCATATCCATCACCGCAAGAGCTTTTGGATTTCCTTCTTCCTTAACTGCGCGTGGATATGCATTTTCTACCTGGGCAGTTCCTTTCCTGACCTGCTCTGCTAGCATGCAGAGGCCGAGAAGAATATCATCTGCTTCAAATCCGGCAACAACCTGAGGTACCGGAAATTTCTTGTATGCATCAAGGCCGGTAACTACCAAAACATGACCGGGAAGCATGAATCCATCAAGACGTGCTTCCCCCTGGGAGAGAAGCCAGGTCATGGCCGGTGGGATCAATCGGTGGCAGGAGAGAATTGAAAAATTATCAGGAGGATGAGTGAGGAGAGCTGCTGCCACGGTAGGTGCGGTTGTTTCAAAACCAACCGAGATAAAAACCACCTCTTTATCAGTTTTCTGAGCAATCTCAACAGCCTTATGGACACCCTGAACTATTCGTATATCTCCCCCCGAACTCTCCAGCGATCCATCAGATCCTGGAACCCGGAGGAGATCTCCATATGTAGCGATAATACACCCTTTTTTGGCAAGCTCGAGGGCTGCATCTATCTCTCCCTGAGGGGTTATGCAAACCGGACAGCCAGGGCCCATGACGATTTTGATATTTGCAGGGAGCATGCTGCGGATTCCATTCTTTGCAATGGCTGCCTCGTGGGTACCGCATACATGCATGAATGTCATCGGACGATCAGCCAGTTCATTTAATTTTCTGGCAATCGGGTTTTCAGAAACCATGATCTTGTACGTATAAGTCCCTTGAACATAAACGTGATGGTATGTTCTCCGGAAATCTCGTAGCGGTTCTGATAATAATCATCGGATCTGCCATAGCGGGAAGTGTGTACCTTGCAGGACGCAGAGTTCATATCTTAACTAAAGGATATAATCCGGTCCTCCAGAATTTTCTCACAGCTGCTCTTGGTCTTCCGGCAATTTTCTCAATACTAGCTTGTACGTTTTATATTGCCTTCGATTATGCAGCAGAACTGCCTCCTCTCGTAGAAAAAATATTTGTGAGTTCAATTTTTCAGGTTATAT
>DATMXW010000116.1:0-7673 GCA_035561295.1 Methanospirillum sp.
GGTTCGGGAAGTATAAATCATCTCGCTGATTTTTAATACATGATACAGTAAAATCTTTCTCCAATACGGTAAATTCAGAAAATATTAACGCAAAAGTGGTAAGACGCATTATCTATACACAAGTTGCATAATAAGATCTTAACATTTTATCAGATCTGCTGCTCAACCGTATGATCATATGAGTGATCAGATCGGGGCCGTACTTTCAATTCTTACTCTTCAGGAAGAGGCAATAACGATGAGACATATTGTTCATGAGACCGGAATAGCCTCAACTACCCTGGTTGGAATAATGATGAGTATGATAAATCAGGGCTACATCAGGGAAGTTACAAGAGAGAACGTATGCACGGGCAATCCCCAGAATTTTCGATGTGGGTGTGCATGCTGTAGCCGAAAAGATGACAGTAAAACCACCTCTTCACTTGATCGTCGGTTATTTCAGATAACATTACAGGGAAGAAATCACCTCGGAGCCAGACGATCTGGATGTTGTTCTTCCTCACCAATGAAAAAAAGGAATGATGAATAACTATCCGATTTGATCCCCCTTTCTCATCGATTACTTATTGAACAACCCCATTCTTCTTACAATTCTAACCCATCATGGTCATACGAGATGAACAATCCTCATCCTCATGGTGTCTAGGAAATGTGGTGATCCACAATCCTTATCTGATTTCAAAGAAATGGATACAGAGTTAATTATGCGTACAGGACAATATGTCGCTCTCATCCCGATTGGAGTAATCCTTCTTTTTCTCACTCTGACCGGGGTTCTTGGTGATCTCTTCTGGTTTGATTCAATCGGATATAGTACGGTCTATCTTACCATGCTTATCATGTCGACCCTCCTCTTCCTGATCTCCGGGATCATATTCTTCGCATTTAGTTATGGTAATGCCATCATCGCTGCCCGGATTGGAGGAGGCCGGTTTGGATTAGATGGCAATATGCTTCATCTCTGTGGTGTAGTCTCAGGGGTAGCTGCCCTGATAGTCGGATCCTCTACTATCGGATCATGGGAGATAATTCTAGGATATTTAAATCAGACCCAGTTTCTTATTGTGGATCCGATCTTTGGTTATGATGTCAGTTTTTATATCTTCTCACTTCCGTTCTACACACTTCTCTCCAGATATCTTCTGATCCTCTTTATTTTCACCACGATTCTATCCTTTATCTCTTTTTTTTCCCAACGAAACGGCATTCAACTTGATAGTGAAGGAAATTTCACCTTCACCAATTCAACAGGACACTTCGCCTTTTCATGGAAGGATACGATTGCCCGGTTTCTTCCTCATCTGAACATTCTTCTCTTCTTAATATTTGCAACCATAGCTCTCTCACTATGGCTTGGCCGTTTCTCCCTCCTTTATACATCAAATGGAACAGTATTTGGTGCCGGGTATTCAGAAGTTACGATAACCATTCCGGTCCTGACAATCCTTTCAGTCCTCTCATTATTCATCGGCCTGTGTTTCTTATTAAACGAGAGATTGCAGCGCCCTGAAGTTATCGCTTATGGTATTGTTGGTTTTTTTAGTATTGCCATCATCGGAATTGTTGCTGTTTTTCTGATGCAGACACTGGTTGTACAACCAAATGAGTTTAATTTGGAAAAACCATTTCTGGAGTATAATATCAACAGTACTCTGTCAGGGTATAATCTGACCTATGCTGATGCAAGAGAATTTCCTGTCTCATACAACCTTTCCAGTTCAGATATCAGAAATAACTCTTTGACGATTTCAAACATCAGGCTATGGGACTGGCGTCCATTCAAGTCTACCATTGAGCAGCTTCAGCTTTTCAGGACCTACTATGCCTTCAATGACGTAGACTTAGATCGGTACTGGCTAAATAAAACCTACAAAGAAGTATTGATATCAGCACGAGAAATGAATACTAACAATCTGCCTCAGCAGGCACAAACCTGGGTCAATGAACATCTGGTTTATACCCACGGCTATGGTGCCGTAATGAGTCCGGTTGATAAGGTTACGGCAAATGGACTTCCTGAGTTCTATGTGAAAGACATTCCTCCGGTCTCTCCATATCTCAATGTTGATAACCCACGAATATATTACGGAGAGGGAAAAAGCCCGTATATTATTACCAATACCAATACTGATGAATTTGATTACCCTGCCGGGGATCAGAATATGTATACGATATATGATCAGACCGGTGGCGTCTTGCTCTCCGGACTTGCAAAACTCGTATATGCAATCCAGTTTGGTTCTGTTGAACTTCTAGTCTCTGGTTCTCTGACTCCTGATAGCAGACTGCATCTGAATCGTAACATTGTTGAACGGGCACAAATAATTGCACCTTTCCTCACCTATGATTCAGATCCATATGTGGTCATCGCTGATGGAAAACTATTCTGGATCATAGATGCCTACACAACATCTGATCGGTATCCATACTCTGAACCATTCAAATCTACTTCCATCCCTGGCGTTTCGATGAATTATATTCGCAATAGTGTGAAGATAGTAGTCGATGCTTATACTGGAGACGTCAGGTATTACATAACAGACCCCGGAGATCCAATTATAAGAACCTATGAGAAGATATTCCCGAACCTCTTCCAGACCATAGATCAGATGCCGGGAGAACTCCGGAATCATCTTCGTTATCCGCATGGATTCTTCCAGGTTCAGGCTGAAGTATATGCGACATATCATATGAAAGATCCCAGGGTTTTCTATAACCGTGAGGATGCATGGGTCATACCTGATGAGGTATACCGGGGATCACGACAACAGATGGAACCCTATTACGTCATCATGAAGCTTCCTGGAGAAGAAAAAGAAGAGTTTATTCTCATGATCCCGTTCACTCCACGAAATAAACAGAACCTTATCGGGTGGATGGCTGCCAGATGTGACCCCGAAAATTACGGTGACCTTATCGTTTATCAATTCTCAAAGCAGGAGCTTACCTATGGACCGATGCAAATTGAAGCACGGATAGATCAGAATCCCGAGATCTCACAGAGCATCACCCTCTGGTCACAGGCAGGATCATCTGTGGTCAGAGGCAATACCCTGGTCATTCCAATAGAACAGTCATTACTGTACGTAGAACCTCTTTATCTTGAGGCAACAGAGAAAGGAACTCTTCCCCAGTTACAACGGGTTATCGTATCCTATAGTGACAAGCTGACCATGCAACCCACCCTTAATGGTGCTATCAATGAGATATTCGGAGACACTATGATCCAGCTAGATGAAAAGAAGAGAGAAATCAGCCCTCCTCTCTTAGACGATACAAGTATTCTCAGTCAGATCGCAGGATTATATACTCATGCCCAGACTTCATTGAGCTCTGGAAGACTGGGAGAATATCAGCAGTATGTTGACCAGATAGGCGGTCTGGTATCAGGATATATCAAAAAGACCTGATCATGATACGATACCGAGAATTTTAAATTAGTGATGACTGTATGATCAGATATATCAGATCTGTATCGATACCTTTCGCTGAATAGGCAGAATAATGGCTGGTCAGACTGTATGTTACGATATTATTAAGAGAATTCGCGAGGGGATCCCTTCAGACTCTGAACTAAAAACCAAATATTTACAGGACCAGTATAGGAAGATTCATGGACATCCCTGTTTTTATGAGGTGACCGGTGAGATTACGAGTATTCTAACTGATACCGGATCACCTACAGAATTCTCACGATTCTGTAAAGGAATTGATACACCAGAGAAGATTATCAGAATAGTCCTCAATGAAATTGATAATCGTATGAGTACTCATGACTACCCCCGGGTATCAGCACTCATTAAGCATATTCTCCCCTTCGGCCAACAACCCTGGCCTGAAAAAGAGGGAGCTAATTCTTTTCTTTCTTTTCGGGATCTGATTGAATATACCTATTACATGGCTACCTGTGAATTCGGAGAAGAGGTAACAATAGGCCCATTTCTGCAGACGGATATTCTCTATCATTACGGACAACTCCTCTGCAAAACTCGTGAGTATGAACAGGCATTGCCTGTTCTTCAGGAAGCAGAACGGCAAAACCCGGTTCATGCCGGAATCCTTGCCGAACTTGCAGAGGTTTTGATCAGGACAAGCCATCAGGATCAGGCCCAGACATTATTACAACGATCTTTCAGTTGCGCTTGGGTACGAGAGGATCTAGTACATGCTTACCAGGTTCAGGGATTATTCTTCTCTCTCAGTGGGGATTATGAAGCTGCTATCTCCTGTTATCTTATAGCAGAGACTTGGGATGATTCTGCATATAGAAGAGAGAAGATAGAAGCATTAGCACAATATGCTGAACATGAGATCGAGAGCGGATATTACAATGAACACGGCCGGGAAATTCTAATTAGTCATGATCTACCCTATGGACCGAATCCCGATATTGTTTCACTGATTGTTGAAATAGCGGATGATTACCTGGATGATCATGACTTTTTCAAAGCCAGAGAGTACCTCATCCGTGCCCATATGCTGCTTATGAATGATGAACTCGAAGAAAGAATCTGGCGAATAGAACAGTTTATCGATGATCAGATGGATTTTTGAGAAATGAAATTTTCATCAGATTTTCCGCATTATTCTCATCTGTTTGGCCCGGTAATGTCTCGTCGTCTGGGTCTCTCCCTGGGAGTTGATCTGGTTCCCTTGAAGACATGCACCTATAATTGCATATATTGTGAATGTGGAGCTACAACGATAAAAACTTCCAGACGGATGGTTTTTTTCCCGGTGAGTGAAGTACTTGAAGAGATCGAATCATTCCTCTCTTCTTCTCCTGTCCTTGATTATATCACCTTCTCTGGTTCAGGAGAACCCACTCTATCCTTATCAATAGGCCCGGTCATTAGGTTTATCAAAGAAAAATACCCTTCATACCGGGTTGCAGTACTTACGAATGGGAGTCTGCTCAGTAATTCAGATGTTCGGATGGATCTTCTCCAGGCAGATCTGATCCTCCCCACCCTCTCAACGGTATATCCGAATACATTTGAATCAATTCATCACCCAATATCAGAATTTTCTGTTGAAGATATAATCACCGGGATTATGAGGTTTAAAACTGAATATACTGGGAAGATCTGGATGGAGGTATTTATCATACCTGGATTAAATAGTTCTGATGTTGAGATTGGGGGGCTGCGTGAGATTATTACCACGATTAATCCGGACCGTGTCCAGATTAATACCATGGACCGACCAGGAACAGAAGACTGGGTACGAGCTCCGGATGCTGTGACAATTAATCGTATCCTAACTCTTCTGAATATGAAAAATGCAGAATGGGTAGGATCACCTTCCCAAAGCTACATTGCTAATACCGGAGATTCTGATGGTTCGTATCAGGTGTATGAGATGATCAGAAGACGTCCATGTACGATAGAGGATATCACTGCTTCAACCCGGTTAGATACAACCGAAGTTGTCAGGATCCTTCAGCAGTTAACTCATAAATATGATCTCCATTCAAAACAGGAGATTAGAGGGCTATTTTACTATATCAAGGAGCGGACGTAATTATCTCCTCCACTCATGATTACTCATTACGTGATATCCCGATGCAGCTTATGATATTCATCCTTGAATTAATTATCAGATGATGAGTATCGTAAGTAGAGTATAGCATTGATCAGAGCAATACTCTTTTCGGAGTGAATATGTATAAAGAAGTATGTCGCATATTGATAGTATAATCTATGAGCAAGGGTAACGAAAAGAATTTTGATACATATCATTGCCCGGTAGAAGCAGCCCTTGATATAATTGGAGGAAAATGGAAGGTTCTTATCATCTGGCAGTTGAAAGGTGGAAAAATGCGATTTTCTACGCTTGAAGGCATGCTGCCTATGATTACTCCAGGTATGCTCACCAAACAACTCAGAGAACTTGAACGGGATGGTATAGTAAGCAGGGAGATCTTTGCTGAAGTCCCCCTGCGAGTAGAATACTCGCTAACAAATCTGGGAGTGACCCTCTCACCGGTTCTTGATTCACTCTGCACCTGGGGGCAACAATATATGTATTCACATGGGTATGAGTGGAAAGGCAGATGCAAATCAGAAAAAATATAACCAAGGGGATATCTTCCAGATTCTCTTATCTATCCATTCTGAGTTCTCCATCTCCCTGAAGGAATAAAAATCTCAAATCTGACACCACACCCTTCTCTGCCATTTTCTAGAATACTCATCTCGGTAATAGCAAGGATCTCCCGAACCAGAAATAATCCAAACCCACTGTTGGACCCGACTCCCTTCTCAAAAATATCAGATTTCATAGAATCAGGAACCCCCACCCCATTATCTTCATAGATAAGAGTTCCTCCTTCTGGTGTAGGATTAAAAGAAATTGTAATGGTTGTGACCATTTTTCCGTGCCGGATTGTATTATCAAAGAGATTGAAAAAAACAACCATCAACATCGGATCTGCGAATAATTCATAATCACCGGCACGTATTGTAAGGAGAATTGAGGCAGGAAGATTATCTACCGCAGCCATCTTCACAATGGTTTCAATATGCTGCCAGAGAGGAGTATTATCCCCGAGATCCTGATAATCTCTTGAAAAATGTATATGGTCCCTGATTTTTTCACTACATTTACCTATGTAGGTGAGATACTCGAACGCCTGAGGATCAGTGTGAATTTTGGAGGAGAGAAGATCACAGAATGCATCAAGGGCCTGAAGCTGGTTCAGGATGTCATGGCGGGTTATACTAGAAAGAATATTTAACTTTTCTTTTGACCTTGCGAGAGATTTTTCTATAGAAATCCGTTGAGTGATGTCTCGGACAATGACAGACAACCCAATAAAACCAGCCTTAAAATCCAATATACGTGAAATTGTGAGCGAAACATCAATAACAGAACCATCTCTGCAAATCATCTGTGTCTGATATTGCCGGATCTTCGCGCCTCTAATTACTTGTTCGGTAAGAAGTAACAGATTATCCTGTGAAAGAGGTAGTTGCAGAACAGAGAGTGACCTTCCAATCATCTCTTCAGGAAAAAAACCAAAAATAAGCTCAGCACCACTATTCCAGGAGAGAATTTCTTTATCCAGATCAACTCCAATGATTGCATCTTCAGAAGAAGCAACGATAGAGGCTAAAAAATGTAATTCATCCTCCATTTTGCATTTAGAAGTAATATCTTGAGCAGTAATAGCTAGAACCGAGGAATTTGATGCAAATTGAACATTCGCGAGAGAGATAGTATAGATATTGTGATGATCATTGATGTGAAGACCAAGAGTATATGACTCAGGTTCATCACCCCTGTACTTTTTCAGCAGACCCAAGACATCAGGAGAGGTAAAAATATCAAGATTGAGAGACTCTATCCTTTTTCCTATCACGAAATCCCGTGTAATTTTAGAAAATCTCAAATAAGCCTCATTCACGTACACTATTTTGAGATCACGATTCAAAATGAGCACAAAGTTCGTTGAAAGATCACAGAGATAATGTGCTGACTTCTCTGATGTTAAGAGGTACTTCTTCGCTTTCCCGAGCTCGTACAGTCTGACCTGCCCTGAAAGATGCATCTGATCAAGATATCTGGCTGCAGTTATCCGGGAAATATTAGATAGTCTGGCAATTTCAGTGATAGATATCGGTTTTTTATTTTGTTTAAGTATCTCTCGGATTTTTTCTACTTTGTCA
>DATMXW010000117.1:0-28685 GCA_035561295.1 Methanospirillum sp.
GATATCCAACGAGTGGAATCGTAAAAACCGATTTACCAATAATCCATTCAGGTTTTACTGGTCCAATTGATGATCCCAGTCCACGATAGTTATTACCGAAGCCGACCTGATCATTAACTGCATTGTGATCTCCTTTCGTAATATACCCGGAATGAGGAGCTATCCGCTTATATGGATCATTCGGCTCTAATAATTCCCCTTCATCAACCCAGGTAATTGCACGATGAATGATGGGGTGTACCTGATTCAATGTTAATAATGTCCGAATATTCCATGACAGATTTGTGATTAAGTTCTGAGTGCCATTAGGTTCTACTATGTTTCGCGGGTAATTCACAACCCCGTTAGGCCGGTAGATGATCACATCACCAGGCATACCAAATTTCTGATACCCTGACTGGTTTCCTTCAGACATACTCTGGATCGGGCCAAGGCGATCACCCTTTATAACAAGGACCAGATCACCAATGTTCATATGAGGAACCATGCTCTCAGACTCGATGGTAACGATCGCAGGCCACGTTCCACATAGCATAAAGAGTATGGCAACAAAGAGAACTACGCCGCCCAGCAGAATAATATCTCCACGAGCGGGTCTGATTTTTTCTATTATTGGACTGAAGGGCCCTTTGTCCGACTTGTCTACCATGTTGTAAGTAAATAGGTTCCTATTGAGGGATATTAATACTGAAGGTTGCGTTCACATCCAGCACAACAGGCATCACTAAGGTTCTGAGTATAAGGATCTATTCAGTGTACATAGGGGTGTTTTAATCAACCCAGGAGAATGAAAAGAAAGACAGGTGTCAGGATTGAACCGCTTTATCTGGCTGTGCTTAATACCTTCTTAATAGATTCTTAGAATTTCCTCAACCTGATAAAGAGTTCATGTATAATGACGATAATTATCACGATGATGACTATTTCGTTTATATGAGATGGAATCATTCCGACATAAGGGATCGTAAATACAGCCTTCCCAATGATCCATTCAGGTTTTACCGGTCCAATTCCCGATCCAATACCACGATAGTTATTACCGAAACCGACCTGATCTATGACGTGATTGTTATCTCCTTTCGTTATAAACCCAGCGTGAGGAGCTGTATACATTAATTTTTGATTCCCCGGAGCGTTTGTTTCATATTCTTCTCCTTCATCAACCCAGACTATTGCCCGCTGAATAAGGGGATGAACCTGATTTAATCCATTTATCGTCCGGATATTCCAGGTAAGGTCAGTAATTACGTTATGAGGAACCTCAGGTTCTAATACTTCCCTCGGGTAATCCACGATCCCATTCGGTCGGTAGATGATCACATCACCGGGAAGACCAAACTTCTCATAACCGGATACTGTTCCTTCAGCCATACTCTGGAGTGGACCCATGCGGTCACTCGCCATCACAATGACAAGATCCCCAGGATTCAGATTGGGAACCATACTCTCATGCTCGATGACAACAACCACCGGCCATGTCCCACATAGAATAAAGAGAATAGCAACAGTGGCACCAACACTTGCCAGAATCGGTATCGTCTCACGAAATGCAGGAGGGATCATGTCTCACTCTGCCCATTTCTGGTCTTCTTTCCGGGGAGATACCCGTGATAATTACCTGGCATGATATAATATGTAAGTGTCAATCACGGGATATTAATACCAAGGGTCGCTCTACAACAAGTTGGATAAGGTATCGACAAGTCTCACCCTGACAGTGATTCCTGGTTTACAGTGATAGGTCTGATAATATTGTTCTCCTCTCCTGACTAACCATAGTATCCAGATGGGTTCACCGATGTCCGTACCTGCCAAGTTCGCTCTGTTCCTACAAGCCAACCGGAGGGAGGATAGTGAACACCCCTGAGATAGTTGAACGGTTTCTTGAGACGAAACTCCAGGTACATCCGGATCTGGTCAGGTACATCAGGGAGCAGAACGACGCAGGACTTATCGATCGGATCATCTCTACTATCCCCCCTGATTGTCTGGTCGTCTCACTCAGACATCTTCCCGCAACCAAACCGGTCAGGGATGGAATCCGGTTTCTGGGAGATCCCTTCCTGGAGGTTATTGCCGGAAAGAAAGGAAGCTGCAGACCTGCAGGGAAGGTAGAGAATTATATACCTTATTTTCATGATCGGTACAGCCGGCTCTCGGCAATGGTGAGAGGCCGATGCAGTCCGATTCCCATCGAGGCTCTGAAGCGAAACGCCCGATATAAACAGGAGGAGTTTGCAATCACCGGGATGGTCGTGGAGGCGCGAAGTACCGGGAAGGGTCACCGGATGGTTGAGATGGAGGACCCTACCGGATCGATCAACGTTCTCTTCAATAAAGACCGTGAGGATTTTGATGAGGCCGAGAAGATCGTTCCTGACGAGGTGATCGGGGTGAGGGGAACCCTCTCCCAGGAGGGAACCCTGATGTTTGCCGACCAGCTCTTCAGACCAGACATCCCATTCACCTATGCTCCGTACTGCTCTGACCGGCCGGGATATGCAGCCCTGATATCAGACATCCATGTCGGATCAGACACCTTTCTCGAGGAGGCATGGGGTCGGTTTGCAGACTGGCTTGCAGAGAGTGATATCTCATATCTCCTCGTTGCCGGTGACCTGGTTGATGGGATCGGTATCTATCCAGGTCAGGATAAGGAGCTGACTATACCTAATATCTATGGTCAGTATGAGGAGCTCGGACGGATGCTCAGGGAACTTCCGTCTGATCTGACCATCGTCCTCGCTCCGGGCAACCACGACGTAGTTCGTGGTGCAGAGCCCCAGCCTGCGATTCCTGACAAATTCACCGCTGGATTTCCATCAAACTGTATTATGGTTGAGAATCCGGCACTGGTGAACCTCCAGGGTGTCAGGGTGCTGATGTACCACGGAAGATCGTTTGATGATCTGATAAAACTCATCCCTGGTGCAAGTTATGAGAAGGCCCACGATGTGATACCTGAGATGATCAAACGCCGGCATCTTGCCCCGTGTTATGGGAAGAGGACCCCTATTGCGGCAGATACGATCGACCGGCTGATCATCGACCCGATCCCTGAAGTCGTGCACTGCGGACATGTTCATATCACTGGAATCACCAGGTACCGGAATGTGCTTGCAGTAAATGCTGGAACATGGCAGAGTCAGACAGTTTTTCAGAAGCAGATGAATATTCAGCCGACTCCTGCACAGGCAGTTATTCTCAATCTTAACACCTTAAAACCTGAGGTCTATGACTTCCTTGAGGGGATGCCTGATCCGAAAATTGCTTGAAAACAGGTAGGGAATAAGAGTACGATTATGTATGTTTCTCTGCATTCTTCAGATACCGAGCCAGCAGAATGTCATCAGACTGCTCCTCCCAGTGTATCAGATCAGGATCACCGGGGTAATACCGGAAGGCCTCGTTCAGGGCAAGTGCTGCTTCGGGATACCGTTCGAGCTTGATGAGCACTCCGGCATACCCCTTGTACGCCGGACCATATGACGGGTCGGCCCGTATCGCAAGGGGATAGAGATCCTGGGCTTCAGTAATCCGATCAAGGCCGGCATACGCATCAGCAAGGTGGGTGATCACTTCAGGATCATAGTAGAGCTCGCGGTACGCCTTCTCAAACCACTCGGCCGCCTCATCATACTGCTTCCCGGCGAGAAGGATCGTCCCGAGGGTATCCATGGTCGCCGCATCATCAGGATTCTTCTTTAAGGCATCTTCAGCGAGCCCACGTGCCTCGCTGATCTGCCCCGCGAGGGAGAGAGTGTACGCCTTTGCATTGATAAGGTCCGGATCCTCAGGGGTAAGTGCGATAGCACGATCCAGTGCAACAATCGCACCAGGGTAATCGCCCTGCCGGTTCTTCAGATACGCGATCATGGACCACCGTGCAGGATCTTCGTTCATAGCTCCGGGAGTGTCACTGATCACCAGAAGTGCTTCCTCATGATATCCCAATGATGCCATCGCTTTCCCGAGTGAGAATGATGCATTAGGCTCTGTGGGAAGACTGATGTACGCCTCCTCCAGGTACGGGAGTGCAGCAGTCAGATTCCCGCGGTCAAGGAAGATCTCTCCGGTGAGGAGAGCTCGTCTTGGATCCGAACTCCCTGTTGAATTTTCATTGATTAACCGGAGTGCCTCTTCATCCCGGCCCAGGCCGACGAGTGCCTCTGCCTGTATCAGGATAGTATCAACGGCAGGTATTCCGGGGTTTGTATTAAGTAGATCCAGGGCTTCCTGATACTTCCCCGTTTTTACATTTCCCTCGGCAGCCAACACAACGAGGTCAGAGCGTGAAGCAACATCAGGATCTGCAGCAGTAATCAGGGTTAGAACCTCATCCCATCTTCCGAGCGCACCAAGTGACCGCAATTTTCCAGAGAAGGCATCAGGGTCCATGGGATTATGAGCGAGAATCTCATCATACCATCTGATAGCCCCGGTGAAGTCGCCGGCTCCATATGATGCCTCTGCAAGAGAGAGAGGGGCAGGGGCTGCGGTTGTTGTTCCGGGGATTATTAAGAGGATTAGAGCAAGGAGGAGGAAGAGAGGATGCTTGTGCATAGTCAGATCAGATCTCAGGGTCGAGAGTAAACAGGTTTCCGGAGATCAGTCTGCGATCTGGCGGACACCATGACCCATGGATACGTATTAATATCCTGAGGGTGCATTCCCTTTCATAGAACTATGCCAGTTGAAGAGATGCTCAAGGAGGCTGCAGGTCAGCTCAAAGAGATGATCACTGCCCGCAATGTCATTGGAGAAGCTGTAGACCTTGGCAACCGGATGATCATCCCCGTTACCCGGTTTGGACTGGGATTTGGTGCCGGGGGCGGGAATGGATCTGAAGGGAGCGGTGCCGGTGGTGGCGGTGGTATCGAGCCGATAGCGGTGATCATCACCGATAAGCAGATCAGCGGAGTAGAAGGGATCCAGATCGTCTCACTCAGAAATAAAGGGCAGGCATCAGAAGTGATCACTGCTATCAGTGAATCACTCGTTCCCCAGGTGATTGATCTGATCAAGAAGAAAGATAGTACGAAATCCACTGGAGAGACAATATCCAAAGAGCCTGCATCACCCTGAAATACCCATCATGGAGACTCTGATCAGCAGTCTGCTGATCCTGTCCTGCCTGATATTCGTGAGTGGTACTGCAGTTTTTATATACCTGATACCCCTTCGGTTATCGGTTGAACTTGCCAGAGAGGAGGGAAAAGCTGACTTCAGGGCAGGTATTGGATGGGGACTTATCAGAGTATGGATCATCCCTTCCAGTACAGGATGGGAGATGGAGGTCAGGATAGGAGAACACCCCCTCATCCGAAGACCGGTAAACGAGAAGGAGACAGAAGGAGAGCCAGCAACCAGTATTCCCTCACCCTCAAAACCATGTAACCAGGATATATATAGATATATTCCCGTGATCAGACGACTCATTCCAGAGTTGTACCATCACACCGTCATTGAGAAGATAACCGGAACGATGAGATTTGGTGCAGGGGATCCGGTGACCACCGGGATGGTATATGGGTATTATCAGGCTGTTCTGCCGTTCATCAGCGGAAGTTTCTGTTCTGTCAATCTTATCCCGGTCTTTGACAGGGGTCTGCTTGACGGGAGAATTCATGCAGGGATCAGAATTATCTGTCCCTTAGGACTGGTGATCCGAACCGTTGGAATAATCCTGCCGGTGGTCATACCAGATAGTTTTCTCTCGGTGATATGGCGTAAAAGCGGGGCAGGTTCGTGACTGAACTCATCCTGGTGTCTCCCCCGGTCATAAGTGAGGGGAGAAGTTTCTATCCTCTCATCAGGGTCTCATATATGTCTTATCCTTCAGGGGGATGGATATCTGCCACCCCGCTTGCAATAATTATCGAAGAGGAGCGAAGGTGGTCATTTGTTGCCCTTGAACCAGGTATTGATGAGACAATTCTTCTTCAGGCCAGACTGATAGAGTTTCTCACCTGATCTCCTCATTTTCGGCTATTTTTCGCGAATTCTCATACGCATGGATCAGGGATACCCTTATCATAGTATGATGAGATAATCACAGAAGCAGAATCATTTCTCTATACAGGGGATTACATGGCAGAATATAAGCAGTTGGCAGGAGTTCTCATTGTCTGTGCCCTTCTGGTGGCAGGAGGTCTCTTCCTGATCTCAACCAGCCCTTCTGAAGAGTATTCAAATTTACGGGTAACTTCATACTCAGCAGATATCAGCGCTGACCTGACACTTGATGAACAATTTTATTTTGAGGTATACCAGGCAGGCACGTACCGAAGTCTGAACCGGGCGTTTGATGCTCCCCTGACAACCGTTCCCCTTACATACCCCTATTTTCTGTATAAATCAGGTTCTGTCGCTCCCGGAGCAATCTCGTATCTCAAGGACTCGGAGGGGGAAGTGACCTACCCCAACGGGGGGGGTTCAGATGAGATGAATGCAGTAATATCAGAATATGCAGGAAGTTCAGAGTTCGGCGGATATATGGACTCTTATTATCAGAAAAGGATGTATCCGCTTTCCCTTCTGACAGAGATGCATCCCCCGATCGAGTACGATAACCAGTTCTATCATCTCAATCTGCAGCTCGCATCTCAGCATGTCCCCTATGATCAGGTTCAGATCACTGTTCCTGCCCGGGGGATTGAGGAGATGTATACCCACCCCTCGACCTTATCTGTATCCCGGAAGGGGGATGTGTATGTCATCACCGGTGCAGTCAAAAAGGATGAGATCCTGGGTATCGAACTTCTTCTGACCCCCGACGTTGGAAAGAGTATGCCCGGGTTTTTTACCTCTGTTCCAGATGTCAAGCAGAAGACTGAATCAGCGGGATCAGCGGAGGATAACTCGAAGATAATCAAGGAAATCCTTGATACCTCCGGATATGCAGCAGGAATCCTGATGCCAGTCCTTGTACTGATCTTCTATCTGGCATTTGGACGTGAGAAGAAGTTTGTAGTACCACAATTCTTAAGCACAATTCCAAACCCATCCAGAAAACCCTGGCAGGTGAATCATGTATTCTTCGGGGATCCCGTTGCCGGAGATAAAAATGCCCTCTATGCGACTATTCTGGATCTCAACCGGCGAAAACTGATCCGGATGCAGCAGAGTGGATCTGATATCCTATTTGAAGCACTTTCAGAAGGTTCTGAGGATCCCTATGAGAACGACACGATATCATTCATCCGTCACCTGTCAGAGAGTGGATACGGAAGTACTGCCGCTATCAAGAGTGCGGTAAAAGAAGCTTCCCATGATACGGGAGTCCGGGATACCATAAAAGACCTTCAAAAAAGAGTCGAATCCCTCTCCGGATACACTAATCCTGATTTGATCAGAACCTCTCTCATCAATGGACGGAAGGTGCTGATGTGTCCCATAATCATCGGTGCTATAATGATGATGGTCAGTCTGTTCTTTACATCAGACCCGTTCATGGTACTGTTTCTCATCATGCCGATGAGTTTTATCGGTATCGCCCTATACATGTTCAAAAAGAAAGGAGGATTTATCGCACTGATCTTCGGGCTCGCAGGACTGTTCATGTTATTGACATCTCTCGGGAGTTTCCTCCTCCTATCAGATGTATCAAACTCAGGGCTCATAATGTGGGGGGTATGTACAGCAGGATTTGTGGCTGCATACCTCGCTCCAGCCTCATTATTTGGGAGATGGAAAGGAGATTTGTATAAAGAAAAACTGGAGTGGGATGCTTTTGCTGCATTTCTTTCAAACCATGCTCAGATCTCACGATACGAGTCGGCTGATCTCGGGATGTGGGGAGAGTGGCTGGTATATGGAACTGCTCTTGGCGTTGGAGCAAAAGTAGCCGCTGAAATGGAGAAATTACAGATATCCCTCCCTGAAAGTGATATCATGCCTGTTGTAGCTCTTGGAGGATTGTACAGCCTGTATACCCCAATCAGTTCATACTCGTCAGAGAGTTTTGGCAGCTCCGGGGGGTCAGGAGGGGGCGGTTTTGGCGGTGGAGGAGGATTTGGAGGCGGTGGTGGTGGCGGTTGGTAACCCTATATGAACCGCTTTGCGGTTTGTCTTAGAGGAATATTTAGTTCATCTGAAAAGGTTAAAAGAGATGTTTCAGATGAGATCGGATCCCACCGTTCTTTCTGCCAGTAATATTTGGGAGCATCAATAGAGATTGGTATCTCTTAGGGAGCTGCCCGGGGTCCGGATGAGAAGGCATGGCTGATTTTTTTCTGGAGGGACTTCAGGAAAAAGTCGGCGTCAAATAAATTGTCTGCATCTGCCTTAACTGCAGATTCATAGGCCTTGAGGGCATCATCTAACTTTCCTTGTTTTTCCAGGATCCCGCCCTTATGCAGCCATACATATGCATCATCCGGGTAATAGGATAAACTGGCATCATATGCAGCAAGTGCGTCCTGATATCGCTCTAATTCATTATACAGATCTGCTTTATACCACCATAATCTCGTATCAAGCTTGATGCCTTCATCATACACCTTCAGAGCCTCATCATATCTGCCAAGGTTTTCCAGAACAAATGCTTTGAAAGAGTAAAAATTCAAGTTTTGTAAATTATATTTAATATCTATTGAGTTCGAAGTTGATGCTTTTTTATACATCTCTTCAGCCTCGGCAGTCCTGCCCAGCATATCAAGCAGAACCGCCATACTCATTGAGTCTAAATCGGTGGCGTCTTCACTGGTAAGGGCTTTGTTCATCGCATCAAGAGCCTCAGCATCCCTCCCAAGTTCATGGAGAGTCCACCCTTTCTGAACAAGATGAGAGGATTCACCTAGTTTTATTGCCTGATCATACGCAACAAGGGCCTCATCATACTGTTTAAGGTAGTAAAAGCAATCTCCTTTCGCATTCCAAATAGCCCCATTATTGTCGGTTTTTAATGCCTCATCATAGGAGTAAAGTGCCTCCCCATACCTTTTCAGATGGAAAAGAGCATCAGCTTTAGACTGCCAGGCACTACTATCAGCAGTATCCAGATTCAAAATTCTATCATAATACTCAGCCGCTTCTGTATAAAGACCGGTATTTTCATAAAAAATGGCTTTCGACCACAGTGCATCTGCAAACCCAGGATCTATCTCAAGAGATCTATCCAATGCCTCCATCGCCTCATAGGGCTGACCTGATGATTGCAATCCTCTTGCATACCAAAAATACCCACCGGTCCAGTCTGGATATTGTATGGTGATACCTTTAGAGAGATCAAGGAAGGTAGTCCAATCATCACCATCCAGGGATGAGTAGTACAGCCCCTCCCATGCCTCGTTGTTCGTCCCATTAATGGCAATCGCCCTGGTGAACGCCTCCTGAGCTTCACGAGAATTTTCTGCGTCCATCTGGGCTTTCCCGATATTTACCCACGCCAAATCATCCTGAGGGTTTGATTTTACCATCTGCTGCTGCTCAGCGATGAACGTTGGGCTGTCAGAGATGTTTCCGATAAATAATTCAATATCTTCACCAAGGATCTCACCCGAGAAGAGGCCTTTTCCTTTTGCGGCACAGAACCCGGGTATCATGAGACACGCTATCACGAGAATGAGCAGGAACCAGAGAGAGAGTTTCATATGTTCTCATCAGCATCAGAACATATAAAACCAGATACAGGGTTGAGCCTTATCGAACCAAGGAGGAGCCGGAAAAGCCATATCCTTGCCAGACAAAGTTCTGACAGGTTATATATGACAAATAGGACCATTCAGGGAGAACGGGATCCGGAATATCTTGTAGAGATGTCAGATTATCTCAATGCCCTTGCGAACCCGACCCGCCTGAAGATCCTGACCGCTCTTGAGAACCGGCCCCTTGAACTCAAAGAACTTGCCAATATTACCGGAACCAGCTACGAGAACATCAGAAAACACCTCGACAAACTGCTCCTGGCCGGCCTTGTCAGAAAAGATGCAGGAATGAGTTCTGAAACCATGACTGGCATACACCCGGTCTGGAAGTACTCTCTTGCTGCAGGAGGGATGGAGACGATCATCACCAACCTCTCCATGTTCTCAAAAGTCCCGCTTACCATGACTCATGCTGATCTTGCAGAGCAGATCACAACCGTCCGGGCTACTATCACCGATCAGTTCGGTCAGAAATCGCCCTGCCTCTTCCTGACCTCAGGGCCTGACGAAGGGAAGGTATTTCCACTTCAGGGGGAGAAGATCGCTCTTGGGCGAACTGATCCCGGTGATCCCAGTGTACAGCACCTCTACACATCGGTTGTGATGCTCTCACCGGAATATCGATCCGTTTCCCGCATCAGCCGGCCACATGGGAAGATTTATCATGGTGAGAGATGGGAGATTGAAGACTGTGGGAGTACTTCTGGCACATTCCTCAATATAGAACCAATTTCTGCCGGGACGAGACACGAGTTATCAGACGGTGATATTATCATCCTGGGGACCGGAAATTTCTCTGCACGACTGCTCTTCCTCTCTGAATAGCCCACAATCATATTGAGATACTCATCTATGGGAAAAATTCTCTACATTGGTCTGTTCCTTATCTCACTTTTGCTGATAACCACCCTGGTATCAGCTGCCGATGAAACAAATCTGAATCCCGGGAGCTCCCCAGAAAAACCAAATCAGGTCTATCCACCATATCCAGGAGAGTTTGATAGAGCCGATATTCGTATTCCCCAGGAACGGATGGAAGCAGAGACTGGTGCCTCTGCCAGAGTAGGTCAGTCAAATTCAGATCAAGAGAATCACACCGAAAAATACAGGGAAAACCGTCCGGCTATGTTTGGAGAAGGAATTCCGGAATCGAATATTGCTTCAATATCAGTCGGTATTACCCTGGTTATTCTCTGCATAATCATGTATGCAGGAGTGATATTTGGCCGGCCCTATCACTATGATGCCTCACGAAGGGCCAGGATCTGGCTCTGTATCGGCCATATCATCTGTGCCCTGCTCCTGGTATCAGTTATCTGGAGAGGTATCTCTCTGCAGAGTACTGACCCTGTACATCTGTTCCTTCTGGTGGGGGTATATGCAATGGTGGGCATACAGATCTCACTCATCCTCTCATCCTGCATACAGGCTGTCTCCTTAGCATATGCACGGCCGATTCTCCATCTTCCCCAGGCCCATATGATCTTTGCATTTATCGCGATCATCCTCATCCTGACAAACCGGATTCCATATCTCCCTCCTTTTCCCGGAACCATCTTGGAAATATCTGCCTTTTATCTCCCTGGTGCTACTCTTGCCCTGATAACCGGCCATATAATCAGAAGAGATGAAAATATCCAGGCGCAGATGATCTCTGACCACACGATCACAATCTCCGGCGCACACAGCAATTCTGAATATCCTCCCTCTTTCCCTGAGAAGTTATCGACAAAATATCACCGGGTACAGGTTATCGGTAGTGGTGGCATGGCAGTTGTCTACCGGGCCAGACGGAACTCTGATGGCATGGAGGTTGCACTCAAGATCCCCTTCTCTCCGGATGAAACAAGTGGAAAGACCTTTTTAAATGAGATAACAATCTGGCGGGATCTCCATCATCCCCATATCGTAAATCTCTTTGATCTGAACATCTTTCCAACACCTTATGTAGAGATAGAGTATCTCCCCCGGTCTCTGAAAGATATCACAACCCCGCTATCCCCACAGCGGGCTGTTGAAATTATTCAGGAGATCGGATCTGCACTGGCATATGCACATGACAAAGGAGTCATCCACCGGGATATTAAGCCAGGTAATGTCCTGATATCAGACGAAGGCATTGTTAAACTGACTGACTGGGGTTTATGCAGGTCGGTACATCGGGGGGATGATACCAGAAATACCAGTTTCTCCCTGTATTACGCCACACCCGAACAACTCGCACCCGAGCAGTACGGCGGCGGAGATGAACGAACCGATATCTATCAGACAGCAGTGCTCCTGTATGAACTTCTCTGTGGAAGACCTCCGTTCAATCCCCTGAGTATCGGGGATATGTACATACAGGTCAGGGAGAGCCGGTTCACCCTCCCCTCACAGGTCTCCCCTTCTCTTTCACATTTTGATGCAATCATCACAAAAGCACTGCAGTCATTCCCTCAGGACAGGTTCTCTTCAATGACTGAGTTTCTACAGGCACTGGAGAAGATAGCCACCTAAGAGCGGCTAATCAGCTCGTAATGCCTCGATCGGATCCATGTTTGCACCTCTCCAGGCAGGGTATAATCCTGACAGGATACAGATGATCAATCCGACCGCCATCGCATAGGGGAGATGGATGAGGCTGTCATAGGTGAAGAAATACTTCGTGCTCCCTACCATGATTAAGATGAAAACGTACCCCATTGCAAGACTGAGAACCATGCCGATAGTCGCTCCAAGAACCCCGATGAGTGTTGCTTCGTAGACAAACATGCGGAGTATCTCCTTCTTCTGAGTGCCGATACTACGCAGTACTCCAATCTCCCGAATCCGCTCGGTCACAGACATCATCATAATATTGAATATGGATACCGCCGCGACCAGAAGGGAAATACTGGCAATCAACGTCGCAAAACTCGTAATAGTGGTAACCGATGAAGAGATCATAGAGACCATCCGGCTGCTGTCCTGAACCCTGACCGTCTCCTCTCTGCGGTTCATCTGGGTATCGATATCATCAGACACCACTGATACATCATCAATATTATCCAAAACGATGTTTACCTGATTATATTCGTCCTTCGCCCCGTACATGGATTCATACATGGATTTCGTGACGACTACAGCATTATCAGTATTCATATCCATTGACATGCCCCGTGATTCAATGATCCCTGATACCTTCACCCCCTGTGAACCGATTGTGAATTTACTTCCGATCTGAAAATTATTATCTGATGCAAAGGTAGGTCCGATGAGAACTGAGTTATCACTACTGGGATATCCGCCCTCGGTCAGGTTATTCAGAATCGTCTTCATGGCACTCTCTTCAATACCATACACCGTGGTGCTCCATTCATCCTTCCCTTTTTTCACCTTATCACGGATCGAATGAAGACCATAGACATATCCATATTTGTTTGCAATTTTTACAATTGACTTGTACTGAGATTTGGTGAGATTGTCGCTCCCTGATGACGCTCCCGGGGCCCCTCCTCCACCTCCTCCTTTTCCTGAATACGGACTAACAGTTAATTTATCTGCCATCGATGAGAGAGAATCAGTTACTGAACCGGTCATGTTCGTTCCAAGCATACCCATACAGGCGATTGAGATGATCCCAATGGTGATGCCAACCGCCGCAAGGATGGATCTCAGGTAATTGATCTTCACATTGCGCAGGGCCATCGCAAAGATGATATCTTTCATGTATCCACAACCTGTCCATCCCGGATAGTAATAATCCGATCTGCCTGGGCAGCGATCTCAGGATCATGAGTGACCACAATCAGGGTTTTTCCTTTCTGATTTAATCGCTTTAACATATTCAATACCAGAATCCCGGTTTTTGAATCCAGATTTCCGGTTGGCTCATCACACAGGAGAATCTTGGGATTGTTGACGAGTGCCCGGGCAATTGCAACCCGTTGCTGTTGTCCCCCAGATAATTCACTCGGCTTGTGTTTTGCCAGGTCCTCATGAATTCCAACCATGGACAGGAGTTTTGAGACTCTGCCTGACGTATCCTTTTTCCGGTATTTGAGGGTATAGGGGTACTCCACATTCTCATATGCTGACAATAGGGGAAGCAGATTAAATTTTTGAAAAATGAATCCGATCGTCTCCAGACGGAGATCAGTCATCTCATAATCGCTCATATCATTCACATTTCTGCCTCCGATCCAGAGATCTCCTGATGTAGGAACATCCATGCATCCGAGCTGGTTGAGAAGGGTTGATTTTCCTGATCCTGATGGCCCAATGATAGCAACAAACTCTCCTTTCTCAATACGTAAAGAGAGATGATTCAGGGCGATTACATCTCCTGAGGGGAGCGGGTATATCTTGGTTATATCATCCAGACGAACCACTTCATCAGCCATGCAAACTCCGGATTATTTAAATGAGATGCGAATTTTCCGCCCTTTTCCCTTCCTCTTCCACAGTCTCCAGAGAACAAAGAGGGCAATCAGGAGGGCAGCTCCGGAGAGAATCTGGATAATCGGAATTTTACTGAGGCCATTTCCCATTCCGGAGAGTGGATTCATGGGATTTACCCGTCCACTACTCCTACTGGTGCTACCCGAAGATGCCCCCGGAGTTGCTCCTCCGGCCGGTGCATCTCCTGAACCTGCTTCAGAAGAAGTGCCAACCGCACTCCCGCCTGAAATCTTGGTAATATCAAGTGAGATATTTTTTGAGAACTGATTTCCTGAAGAGTCTTTGTACTGGATAACGAGAGGAACCTGCTTTGAGGTCTGGGATATCACCAGTTCAAAACTTTCAAAGTCACCGGAAGAGATGGTCCCTATTGCATATTTCTGGTTAGGATTCCCATCATTCTGAGTGCTGTCTGCAAGAGAGACAACCACCCCATATGCATCAGATAACCCGGCATTCGAAACATCCCCGGCAATTTGTGTGCCCCCAGAATCAGATGATATCTCAACATTATTAACGATTGGATCTGCCGCAAGCTTGTTTTCACCTAATCGAAGCGGGATCGAATATGAACTCTGATGAGCATTCATACCACAGGTGTAACTCACATTAAAAACAAGATTTGTCGAGACTGAGGGAATTAACTCGAACACTATAGACTTTTCAGAATGTGGGGGGAGATCTCCGATGAAGGCCGATGTCCGGTTAGATATAATCCCTTCACCTGAGGGAATGACCGTGATTCCGGTCATATTTACACTCTTCGCATTTCCCAGCAGGAGAGTTATTGTATTGGTCACCCCTTTTGTAAATACTTCAGGAATGCCTGCCACAGATATCGCGAGCTGAGGCTCTTCGACCCGGATTGGGATATTATATCGCAGACTTCCGGCATCCTTATAGTTGAGATAAAAGGCCGGATAATAGATATTTTCGGGTTGATTGGCGAGGATGGTGAAGGAAAATTTTGTTCTTGTCCCTGCCCCAATCGTCCGGGTGCTTTGATATAATTCGCTATTGAGAACCGTGATCTCGTTTGAGATCAGTTGAGCGTCGCTCACAGCCACATTGGAGGATCCAGTATTCTCTACGGTAAATGTTACGAGTCCGACGTCCCCAACCATCAGAACAGCAGGATCAACCACAACATCAGTTACGGTTATCCTTCCTGCTGCATCAAGCGTCTCATTAGTCCCAGCCCCCAGGCAACTGTGTGGCAGCACCATGAAAAGGAGCAGAATAATCCCAAGAGTTCCAGATCGCATACACCCATCTTCCAAAAAAATACTCCCTATTATCCTCATTCCTTAGTATAGTAAGGGGAGCGATCATGATAAAAAAGACGAAACAATCAGGTTTAATATACAACCAGGTAGTTCATAGTTCATTATCTATGAACAGACCTGTATGACTATATGATAGTAGTTCGATGCATGCAGGTAATTGTATGAGCAATACGTCTTATCAACATAGTTTTCCGGTTATCCTCCTGATTTGCGGTTGTATTCTTGTATCTTTCCACGGAGTATACGCTGATCAGCAATCTATCTCCCCGGACCCTGCCGTAATTACCTTTAAGCTGGTGGATACAGGAGAAAACACCATCCTTCGGGCTTCTCTGATGAAAGAGGGTGAGTATTCAAAAAACGGACAGACACGCCAGGATCAACAGATACAATTTGTACGGGAGACCAATGAGATCATCTGGAACCCATGCAATGATAACTCATGCTCGGTTACCTCTCTGCCCACTGCTGGAGGAACAACCGGACGTGATGAACTCATCCTCAATGTTATTATGCAAAATCCATCAGTTGATCTGAGTCTCTGTCATGGAGATACTACCTGTGAGCGATTACGAGGAGGAATAGTCACAAAGAGTGGAATGGTGGATGGGTTTTTTTACACCGGTAAAACGTACACAATCTCGATTGCAGGATTACAACCTGGTATTAATCAGGCTTTTCCGGTAACAGAAGTCACTCAATAACCCCTCCTCTTATGAGAGAACGGTGAACCATCTGGTTGTTCCCTCACACCTTTTCCATCTTCTTTACTTATCATCTCGTTCCTCTGATGCAATGGTGTACCGATCAGGTACGGAGATCCAGTCCATCAGAATACAGGTGTGGATACTTCCACTCCCGTTATTCCAGTACTCAGGAACAGAAAGATGAATGGAAAACTCTGCACCTCAAGGGAGAACCACCATGCAAAAAAGAACTATATGTATACTTACCATCTTCATTGTCTGCATCATCCCTGCAGTCCTTGCTGCAGAAGATGCTACCCCTGCAGGGAATGGCACCTCGATGCGGAATCATATGCTTACCACCCTTGAAGAGAAAGGAATCGATACTACTGAATTGAAACAGGCAATGGAGAGTGGAGACAAGGAGAAAGAGCATGCTATCCTCTCGCAGTATAAGGATCTCCTCCCTGCACGGGAAGGAGCAGGCAGTCCGGGTCCTCAGGGATTCTCAGATAACCTTCTGACTACATTAAAAGAGAAAGGGATTGACACGACTGAACTTGAGCAGGCCATACAGAGCGGAGATAAAGAGAAAGAACGCTCAATAATGGATCAGTATCGTGACCTAATCCCAAGGCCGGCACAAAACGGCACACCCCGGGAGCAGCATCCAGGAGATGGAACTGATAGTTCAGCTCAAGGTGCACAAAAATCATCAGAATCTCCCTCCCCTTCTTCTGAAAAGTCTCCGATCTCACTGGCAGTTATCCTTGGCGGACTTGGTGCGGTCGCTCTTGGATATAATGCCAGGAATAGGTAATCTCCCTTTTAATTCCAACGATCAGCCAGTTAACTAGCGCCGGGGTAATTTCTGGTCAATACAGACAGCATATTCCACGTGAACAATATGGAACCAGTAAATAAATATCCGATATATTTTCTTCTTCTCTGTGCAGGATTGTATCTCTGCATCATCATAGTTCCAGGAATCAGCGGAGCATCCAGTGTAGCTCTTCAGAGCAACCAGGGATCATCGAATGCGAGCACTGATCCCGGAAATGAACCCGACTATAAGACTGTCTTTTCTGATGATATTGTTCATGAGATTCAGATCACTATCAAACCGGAAGATTGGAAGATGATGCAGGATGATCTGAAATCAAATATTAGCCAGAAACAAGGATTTTTTAATCCTAATATGACACCACCCCACCAGGAGGTCAAACCAGAGAACGAAACCGCTCCGATGATGGGATTTGGACCAGAATCGCCTGATGTCGATCCGATCTATATCCCGGCTACTATCTCATATAACGGAGAGCAATGGGAGCACGTCGGAGTCCGGTACAAAGGATTTAACTCACTCCAGGGAGCAATCCAGGAAAATTGTGGAAAGATCTCCTTGAAACTGGATATGGATCATTATGAGGATGAGTACCCAAAGACTACTGATCAGACATTGTTTGGATTTAGTGAACTCAATCTTCAGTCCAATTATGCAGATTCATCACTCATCAGGGAAAAGATTGTCCCCGAGATCTTTGCAGCAGCAGGAGTAGTAGCACCTGAAACAGCGTATTGCCAGGTGTATGTTGATAACGGTACCGGCCCCCAGTATTTCGGTCTGTTCACCATGGTTGAAGCGGTCGAAGATACCGTCATTAAAACTCAGTATACAAACTCAGAAGGAAACCTTTACAAACCTGAGGGAAAGGGAGCCACCTTTGCTCAGGGAACACTCAATCTCTCTGGATTCAATAAAAAAACCAATAAAAAAGAGGATAATTATTCAGATATTGAAACACTCTACAATGTCCTGAACTCATCAGAGAGGATAGATAACCCTGCCCAGTGGAGAGAAGATCTTGAGTCTGTTCTGGATGTCAGTGAATTTCTCACCTGGCTCGCTACCAATACCATAATCCAGAATTGGGATACGTATGGAGGAAACAGTAGGAATTATTACCTCTATTCTGATCCTGACACCGGACTCTTCTCATGGATACCATGGGACAATAACTATGCATTAATGGCCCAGATGCCAAAAAGAGCCGGATTTGATGACTCAAAGCGTGCGGGATTCTCAATCAATGGGACAGGGATGAACCAGTCCTGGATGTTCCCCGGATTTTCAATGGAAAACGGATCTGAAAGATTGCCAGGATCAGAGTTTTCCAGAGCGGGAAATGAAACCGCGTTAGCACCGGGACAGCACATGCCGATAGGTCCGGACAATGGAGCCGGAATGGGCAAAACACTCTCACTCAGCCTTGATGAGGTAGGGAGTAGCTGGCCACTCATCAGGTATCTGATGGATGATCCGGTGTATAAGAAAGAGTATCAAACCTCTCTGAAAGAGGTAGTCACCGGAGCTTTTGAGGCTGAATCAGTCATAGCACAATACCAGACCTATCATGATCTTATTGAACCGTACGTGGTTGGCAATGAGGGTGAGCAAGCAGGGTATACCTATCTGACCAATGCATCGGACTTTGATGCAGCGTTGGACGAACTCATCACCCATACCCGAAACCGAAATGGGGCAGTTCTGGATTACCTGAAAACCGTTGGAGATTTCTGATGATTACATCAGTACTGCCCAGATATTCTGATTATCTCCCGTATCCTGCCCACTCCTCCGTTCTACAGAATATGGAGAATATTCTTGCCTGCTACTCATCAATCTCGCTTGAAGAGATGGCAGCAGCCTCCCTCATGGACCGGAGAGAACAAAAATTTCTCCTTACCGAACAGCAGGCAAGAGACATCATCCTGACGTTGTCAGGAGACCTCAGGATCCTTGAGATTGAAGGATCCCGGATGGGAATGTACGAGACGATGTATTTCGATACTGATGAATTCACCATATACCTGAACCATCACAATGGGCGGAAAAACCGGTTTAAACTGAGATCCCGGCGGTATGTGGTATCAGATCACTCATTTTTAGAGGTCAAACAGAAAGTAAACACCGGGCTTACCAAAAAAGTCAGGATGCAGACCGACCATCTGATGACTCGGATTGAATCAGGGATTAAAGAGTTCATATCAGGACATATCCCTTATAATCCTGATAGTTTTACCTCAAAAATTTTCAATACATATAGGAGAGTTACCCTGGTCACTCCTGATCTTTCAGAGCGTATCACCCTTGATTTTGATATCTCCTATGACCATGACCATCAGTGCGTTCAGCTTCCCAACGTAGTCATCGCAGAAATAAAAACCGCTGGGAAGATCCGGGGATCGGTCCTCTCAACACTGATGAGTCAGCTGCATATCAGACCGATCAGTTTTTCCAAGTACTGCATTGGAATCTCACTCCTCTACCCTGAAGTGAAAAAAAACCGGTTTAAACCAAAAATTCTCAGGATTATGGCAATGACCGGCGGGAGGATACGGGTATGCTGATCGAATCATCACTTCTGCTCATTATCGGATTTTTGATAAATTGTATCAGTGCTGTTGTGATCATCAGGGGAATTTATTATCCCAAACAGAAGGATTACAGTTATATCTTCACCTTCATCGTGTTCAATACCCTTATCTACTTTGTTATGGAGTTGTTTACCAGCGTTGAACTCTCCATAGGTGTAGGATTTGGTCTTTTTGCCTTGTTTTCAGTACTCAGGTACCGAACTGAGACAGTTCCCATCAGGGAGATGACCTATCTCTTCGTGATGGTCGCACTCCCGGTATTAAACTCGGTCTTTTATGGGAATGGATCCTATGGGAGTCTGCTGATCTCAAATGTACTCATTATCTCGGTAATCTGGGTGATGGAGAAGGGATGGTGTTTTAGCTATGAAGAGCAGCAGCATATCACTTATGAACGGATTGATCTTATCCACTCCTCACGAAGAGCAGAATTGTATGCAGATCTGATGGAGCGGACCGGCCATACGATTACCGGATGTGATATCCTCCATATCGATTACCTTCATGATACAGCTGAACTGCTCATCAGGTACTCTCCGACTAAACAATCTACCCCTGACATGGAACAATCGGATACACCCGATATGGAGACCAGAAAAAAAGGATGAGGATTCAGCCACGTAATGGTCTTGATGTACTCGCATTACAGATGCGGATACTCTCTTCTTTTTAACCTGAATGTAAGGAGACACGGGATCAGGATTCAAGGTCTGTTTCAGCACTTGTATTATTGGTGATCGGAGCCATAACCACCAGTGAGGTCATATCGATATTCATCGAAGACATGGGTCCAATATTAATCGTCGGGCCGGTTATCCCGATCATCGCTTCCCGGTACCAGTCATTATTCTCACTATTCGCATCGGTGACAGCCCCGGAAGGATCAACATCCATGAGGATCCCATACTCTCCAGGAATGGTTGTGGAAGGAACGGTAAAGGATCGGGTAACTGTAGCCTGTCCCCCTGCCGGAATCGACTCCACATCATAGGATCCAAGCAGAACCGGTTCAGGAGCAGGAGCACTCCGGTTTGTCAGATAAAAATCCACCGTAATACGGCCGGCATCTTCACCACCATTATTTCCAACAGCACCGATCACCCGGATCGTCTCACCGGGAGCTGCCTGACGGGGAGCAATAGCACCGAGTCCTACCAGATCAGGCAGAGATCCTGACGGGCGCGTTGCATCTGATATCCGAATTGTCTTGCCTGAACTGGTCCTGGTATCAGTCCCCATCACCTCGCGCATAAAGGTATAGACCCCATCAGCCAGATTCATCGGGAGAAGAAATGTATTAGTACTGGAATAATCTCCACCTGAAGATATCGGGGTAAGATCAGTTGTCCCTATCGGAACTGGTGATGCATCTTTTGATGACTCATTCACCAGATAGTACGTTACCTTTGCCGGTTCTGACGATGTATCATCACTATTTCGGAGCACCTCGATGATGGTAACCGATCCACCGGCGTACCCGGTATCGGTCACGATAAGTCCTTCAGTTGTTACATTCACTGCTGCAACAGCAAATCCAGTCGTGCCGAGCAGTACACCCAGCACCACCATAATCAGTATCCACCCGGCACCTGTATCCATACGAGATCGTTGGTGACGGGGGGATATAACCTTTCCAGACATTTAATTCTTGAGCAGACAAACTCCCTCTGAGGACTCATGTATACGCTGGTTCTAATTCGACATGGAGAGAGCCTGTGGAACCGCGAGAATCGGTTCACTGGCTGGAAGGACATCGATCTCTCCCCTCAGGGCCTTGAGGAGGCTCGGGCCGCTGGAAAGATGCTTAAGGAAGAGGGGTTTACCTTTGACTGTGCCTACACTTCAGTCCTGAAACGGGCAATCCGCACCCTCTGGACTATCCAGGATGAGATGGACCTGATGTGGATCCCGGTACTGAGATCGTGGCGTCTGAACGAACGCCATTACGGGGCCTTGACAGGCCTTGATAAAGCAGAGACTGCAGCGCAGTACGGTGAAGAGCAGGTTCATATCTGGCGAAGAAGTTATGACATTCCCCCTCCGGCATTTGCACCCTGTGACCAGGAGAATCCCGGGTACCACCGCCGGTACATTGATATCCCAACCGATATAATACCGAGAACCGAATGCCTCAAAGATACCGTTGAACGGTTCCTTCCCCTCTGGGAGTCAGATATTGCTCCGGCCATCAGGACAGGGAAGAGGATCCTTATCGCGGCACATGGCAATAGCCTGAGGGCACTTATCAAACATCTGGATATGATATCTGATGATGATATCACCGGGATGAATGTTCCCACCGGGATCCCCCTCGTGTACCAGCTTGACGAGAAACTGAGACCTCAAAGCAGCAGATACCTCGGTGATGCAGATGCAGTAAAGGCTGCGATGGATGCTGTGAAGAACCAGGGAAAGGCAAAATAGATCCTGGTGTCCGGGAGAGGACCCACAAGAACCACTTTTTTCAACCTTTGCACCGGGATGCAAATCTAGCTGCTAAACAGACCAGATAGAAGAATACAAGCATAAAAGAGGAGAAAGAGATTCTGAATGTTCCAGTGGAAATAAAGGGGTGTCGCGCATCAGCGCGTCAGGGGAATTAACTGATCAAGGAAGAGATGATGAAGCCTCAGATCCCCGCCAATCTCAGGATGAAATGCGAGCACCATATGTTTTCCTGATCGTACCGCCACGATCCCCTGGGGGACGGCTGCCAGTACTTCAACACCAGGACCTGCTGTTTCAATTACCGGCGCTCTGATAAAAACAGCATGAAAAAGAGAGTCTATCCCTGATATCTCAAGATCTGCCTCAAATGACTCACGCTGTCTCCCAAAGGCATTCCGGTCCACTATTGTGTCCACAATTCCCAGGGGAGTGAACCGGGTCTCTCCCATGACCTTTTTGGCAGTGATGACCATCCCGGCACAGGTTGCAAATATTCCACCTGAAAAGGTCACAAAGGACTTGCGCATGCCATTCTGATCGATAAGCCGCATGATCGTAGTCGACTCGCCACCCGGTATCACCAAGGCTATCAGATCAGGTATCTCTACAGCGGTTCTGACCTGAATTACCGGAATATCCTGATTTCGTTCAGAAATAACCTGCTCAAAGGCTGATACATGCTCACTGACATCGCCCTGAAGGGCAAGAACCCCTATCTTACCAGCCACGTGATGCAAGCCTCTCATCAGGAGCAAGCGTGTGGATTTCTATCCCCCGCATTGCTGCACCAAGCCCGTTTGAGACCTCGGCGATGACTGCTGGTTCATTATAGTGATTGACTGCCTCAACGATAGCCTTTGCCATCAGAGACGGATTCTGTGATTTAAAGATTCCTGAACCGACAAAAACTCCGTCACTGCCCAGTTGCATCATCAGTGCTGCATCAGCCGGGGTTGCAATACCGCCGGCTGAAAAGTTCACAACCGGAAGCCTCTGGCGCTGAGCTGTCTCGATCACCAGTTCGGCAGGTGCCTCCAGTTCTCTGGCACGGTGAATAAGTTCGGTCTCATCCATTCCCTGGAGCCTCCGAATCTCTCCAAGAATTGCCCGGTTATGTCTGACTGCCTCGACAACGTTTCCGGTACCTGCTTCTCCCTTGGTCCGTATCATGGCAGCACCCTCGTTAATTCTCCGCAGGGCTTCTCCAAGATCACGGGCTCCACAGACGAAGGGAACAGTGAATTTTTTCTTGTCGATATGATACTGCTCATCAGCAGGAGTAAGCACTTCAGACTCATCTACCATGTCAACACCCAGAGATTCAAGAACCTGAGCCTCGACAAAGTGGCCGATTCTGGCTTTGGCCATCACCGGGATAGAGACGGTACTGATGATCTCTTTGATCATACTTGGATCAGACATCCGGGCCACTCCGCCCGCTGCCCTGATATCAGCGGGGACCCGCTCAAGGGCCATCACCGCAACTGCCCCGGCATCCTCAGCTATGCCGGCCTGCTCAGCGTTTACCACATCCATGATCACCCCGCCTTTCTGCATGGACGCGAATCCGCGCTTGATCAGTTCGGTGCCGTACCGAAGGTCTTCAAGTTTCATTCCTTATACATTGGTTGGAAGATTCAATAAAAGTAGTGCGCTTGCGGCAATAATTGCATAGAGAAGGGTCACATTACGCACCGTGGCGAGAATTGAAGGGCCAGCTTCCTGCAGGCTCTGTTCAGAATCGCCTATCCTGTACTTTCCTGGTTTGTCAAACCGGATCCCGGTTCCACCCGCAATCAGAGACATCGGAATGCCCCCATTAAAACCAGGACGGTTCAGACGATCCCGGAAGAATATCCTTAAAGCCTGGGGTCCCCGGCCTCTGGCTGCAAAGTAGAGGATGAGGAGCAGTCCGGTGATTCGAGCCGGTATGAACGAGAAGATATCATCCATCCGGGCAGAGAACCATCCCAGCCGTTCTCGCTCATCCCGGTATCCCAGCATCGCATCCATGGTATTGGATGCCCGGTACAGGGCAGCCCCGGGAAGGCCAAAGAGAGTAAAGTAGAAGAGAGGAGCGATGATACTATCATTCAGGTTCTCTGCCACCGATTCATAGGCAGCAGAGAGTATCTGCTCATCGGTCAGGGTTGAGGTATCACGGGAGACGAGCATCTGTGCCCGCTCTCTTCCTTCTCCCAGGTCAGTTGCCGATACAACCGCTATCGCATGCTCCTGAAGTGATCTGAGTGCAAAGCAGGACTTGAGCAGAAATGGTCCGGCAACCAGTATCAGGTACCAGGGTGCGTACCACGAGAAGAGCAGAAAGGGAGTGGTAAAGAGCAGGGCAGTTATCGCCCAGAAGAATACCCCTGTTATTTTTTGGATCCTGACCTGATACCGGGAAGGAATACCCCACCATCCGATAAACCTGCCAATCAGTACTACCGGATGAAGAGATGTCCGCGGATCCCCGAAAGCCCTATCAACCCCAAGTGCTAGCAGAAGAACGACCGGGGTGGTGAGCATACAAAAGGTTAGATATTCTGAGGAAGAAGATTTGGAATTCCTTCCTCTATCGGATATGTCACAGAACACGCATGACAGATGAGTGAGCCGGTCAGAATCTCCACCTCATTCTCCTCACTCACGCTGAGTTCGAGGTCTCCTTTACAGACCGGGCAGCAGAGTATATCGTAGAGTTCCCGCTTCATTCGAATTCACTCCTGATATCGATGATCTGACTCATTTCAGGACCGGTTGAGATAAGGGTGACCGGGGCTCCCGTATCCTCTTCAACCTGACCAAGGAAATCCCGGGCAGCCTTTGATAACTGGGAATATTTGGTGGCTCCAAAGCAGGACTTGTCCACATGATCAATCCCGGTTATTGCGACCTGTGTACATCCATTCACCATCGCAGCATACCTGGCCATCTCACCATCCCAATATCCGATCCGCCTTTCACGTCCGGTAACTGTACCAAATTCCTGGATTCCGAGATTTCGTGCCTCTTCTCCTGACATCTCGGTTGCAAACGGGCCTTCCCCGACACGGGTTGGGAACGCCTTGAAGACGACAATCACATCGTCTATGCGGGTTGGTCCAACACCGTTATCAGCCGCCATCTGAGAGGCTGAAGTGTCTTTGGAGGTTACATAAGGATAATGACCATAATACAGCGATATCCCAAAACCCTGGGTTCCCTCAATAACCACCGTCTCATCCCGATCCAGAGCCTCGTTTATCTCCCGGGGTACATCGGTGAGATACCGGGAGAGTTCTGGGACATCCCTTGCGAGTCGCGCAACCCGCATCGCCCGATCGCGGTTTGCAGGGCCGCATCCGGTTCCGGTCGAACCGACCTTCTGTGAGAGATGAGTATTGCTCTTATCCTCTGCTATATGTGTTTCATCGATAATGGCACACCGCTCATCAATAAATACCCGACCTTCAACACCAAGAATCTCCACTTCATGAGCAAAGACCCGAGGATCCACCAGGACGCCAGTACCGATCATCAGTCGTGCATCAGGATAGACAAATCCTGACGGACACATACGAACACCGAACTTCTTATCGCCTACCATTACGGTGTGACCGGCGTTCGGACCGACACCACCCCGTGACAGAATAGTAGGTTTATCTATGTGAGCGACGTGGGAGACGATCTTTCCTTTCCCCTCATCACCAAAGTTGCCGCCCACGATGATACTACAACTCATCCAACCGAGACAATGAGAGAGCAAGATAGATAAAGGTTGCCAGTTGCCTTCTAAAAAAGACGAGAAAAGATAAGGATTACAAAGTACTGAGAAACTCACCCATCCGGATTACAGCTTCAGAGAGATCCTGCCGGGAGACAGCGTACGCACATCTGACATGCCCCTCACCCGCTGAACCAAACACACTTCCCGGTACAACAGCGACTCCTGCCTCGGTGATAAGCCGCTCTGCAAACTCAAAATCAGTCATACCTGTATGTGCTATTGAGGGGAAGGCATAGAATGCCCCCTCAGGAAGATGACACGGGAGACCAATCCGATTGAGCCCATCAACAAAGAGATTGCGACGCATATGGTACTCCCTGACCATCTGTTCCATCGGCTCCTGACCATGCCTGAGCGCTTCAAGGGCTGCAAACTGTGCCATGGTAGGTGACGAGAGCATGACGTACTGATGGATCTTAAGGGCGGCCGCAGTGATCTCCTTTGGTGCACAGAGATACCCAAGCCGCCAGCCGGTCATCGCAAAGGCCTTTGAGAACCCGGAGAGGGTGACCGTCCGCTCCCAGAGCCCGTCTACTGAGGCAGTGGCACAATGCCTCCCTTCATAGGTCAGTTCCCCATACACCTCATCAGAGAGGATGAGCAGATCGTGGTCAATAACCACATCAGCAATCCCTTTCAGATGTTCCCGGCGCATCACTGCGCCTGATGGATTGTTTGGAAAGTTCAGAATGAGCACTTTTGACTTTGGGGTTATATGCTCCATCATCACATCAGGAGAGAGCCTGAAATTGTCTTTCTCAGCGCAGGGCATCAAAACCGGTTTTCCTCCAGCGAGGGTGATGCAGGGGGCATATGAGACATAAATCGGATCTACAACAAGAGCCTCATCACCTGGATTGATGACCGCACGAATAGCGATATCAAGGGCTTCAGAGACTCCGGTGGTGATGATCATCTCCCCGGAAGGATCGTATGGAATCTGGTACCGCTCCTTCAGAAACTGGGAGAGTTCTCTGCGAAGGGGTTCCATTCCCGTGTTTGAGGTGTACGCGGTATTTCCCTGTTCGATAGAGGTGATCGCAGCCTCACAGATATGCCAGGGAGTTGTATAGTCGGGTTCACCAACACCCAGAGAGATGACATCCTCCATCTGACCGGCTAGATCAAAGAACCGACGGATTCCAGAGGGGGGAATCATTTTTGCCCGTTCAGAAACAAAATCGCGCATGAAACCTCAGAATGAGAACGGAAGACGTTTTCCCTCTTCCCGCTCGATATAGAGAACGCCATTCTCCTTGTAGGTCTTCATGATCAGGTGGGTTGCTGTCTCGCGAATCCGATCCATCGGAGCAATCTGTTCGGCGACAAACCTGGCAATCTCCTGCATGGTCTTCCCGGTCACGAGGAGTTGGAGATCATGGGTTCCGGTGCTCAGTCTGAGACTGCGAACATTGTCAAATCTGGCAATTCGCTCGGCAATGCGATCATATCCCCATTCCCGCTCAGGGGCAACCTTCAGATCGATGATTGCGTAGACAACACCAGTATCAAGTGCCTCCCAGTTGATCAGCGCAGAGTATCGCCTTATGACACCTGCTTCTTCAAGGGCTTTTTTCCGGCCCAGTATCTCATCCTCTGTGCACTCAAGCATGACCGCAAGGTCATGGATCGGGGTTGTACAGTCCTCTTCCAGAAGGGAGAGAAGTGTCATGTCTTTCTCATCCATGTGTTTCACCGAAGCATTGTGACGAGCACCTGCTCGTCGATCTGCGCCAGACGGCTGTCCGGCTCGTTCATGATAACCTCCCATATTTTGTCTGTATTGACATCGAACCACATCTCTTTGGTTCTTCCATGGCGTCCCCGGTTAACGAGCCGGGTATTGATGACACCGAGCATATTGAGTTCTGAGATGAGATCTGATATCCGCCGGGAGGTGAGGACATCAAGATCAAGAACAGGGGTGATCTCTTTGTAAATTCGGGTAATTTCCCCGGATATGAAAATATTCTGGCCGGCCCGATTGAGGAGCAGCATACAATAGAGAACAACCTTACTCTGTGTAGGAAGAGTTCTGATGCATTCTATCATGCTATCAGCTTCAATCTTTGCCTGAGCCTTTTTAACATGAGTGATGAGTACTTTCTTTGAACCTTCCCGATCAGCAAGTTCTCCTGAGATCCTGAGGAGATCAAGTGCCCGTCGTGCATCACCGTGCTCCTGAGCTGCCAGAGCTGAACAGAGGGGAATCACTTCATCATCAAGTGCCCCCTCAACAAATCCGATGGTAGCACGCTGCTGAAGGATGTCACAGAGTTGAGGAGCATTATAGGGGGGAAATACTATCTCTTCTTCAGAGAGAGAGGAGAGAACCCGGGGATCCAGGAAGGTCTTAAATCCGAGATCATTGGAGATTCCGATGATAGAAACTTTAGATCGGATGAGATCAGTATTAATCCGGGTTAAATTATACAGTGTGTCATCCCCACTCTTCTTGACCAGTTTATCAATTTCGTCAAGAATAATGATAAAGACACCACTCACGGCTTCAAGTTGGTTTTTTAGTTCGGCATAGACCTGATCTGTTGGCCATCCGGTCATTGGAATATGAGTTCTGATTCGATCACTGGGAAAGTCATCTTCACCAAGGACCATCTTTGCGATCTGGGCCAGAACCCGGTATTGAGTGTCAATAACTTCACAGTTGAGATGAATTACTTTACAGTTAGTACCGCGGCGGGTACTCACCTGTTCAAGTTCTGTACCAACATATCGAACAGATGCAGTTTTTCCAGTACCGGTTTTTCCATAAATAAGAATGTTGGATGGAGTTTCCATCTGGATAGCTGGGGCAAGCATCGAGGCAATTAAATCAATCTGAGGTTTTCGGTGGGGAAGAATATGAGGACGATAGGAATGCCTGAGAACCTCACGGTCCCTGAAAATTGAATTTTGTGCGAGAAATTTGTCAAAAAGACCAGGTGAATCAGAGGTATCTTCAGTCATTATAGTATGGTATCCTATGTAC
>DATMXW010000118.1:0-4014 GCA_035561295.1 Methanospirillum sp.
TTATCAGATAGTATCGATACCCACAAGCCATTATTGCCAGTATGGAGGATGAATATGGTAAGGTTCTTTGAAAAATTCATACAATATCGAGGAATTGACCTTGTTTATCAAACATAATCTTCTTTTAAAGTTAGTAATAACCAGTCTCATTGCACTCCTTGCCTTCTGGATGGTTTCCGGACTGGTGATAGATGCTGAACATGAGCAGTTTCAGAACTCCAATATTATCAGTACTATGAATCTTGGATATAATCTTCTTGCTCATGATATTCAGGCGTTAAACGCAACTATACAGGGACAGGCTGAACGGAATGAAATAATCTCTTTTCTGGAGCCACGATCCCAGAAAAAACACGAAACATCCTCAGAGTTGCTGCCGAAGAAGGAAGGGGAAGGAAAGCAGTCTGATCCCCTGGTGCTGCCTGAATTTCACACCTTATTATCAGAAGATAATCTCAATGTGAGTAATCAGGACTTTGCGTACATTTACAACTCCGCCGGAGACCTGGTTTTTCAGCAGGAGACCGATGCGATCCGATCGCTTTCCAGAAGCGATAATGATCTCATCCATCAGTTGATACACAGCCAGGTACTATTAAACATTAGTGCTCCTCAAACGCGGATACAGCCATGCCCGATAGGATTCCTCCAGACCACAGATTCACTCCTCATCTATGCTACATCACCAATCCATGATTTTTCCAGGACAACCGAGACAGGAACTCTGGTTGCAGGACGAATGCTAACACATAAGGATGAAGCCTATTACTCTTCAATTCTTGGCAGTGAGGTCACCCTTAAGCCGGCAAGGAATCTAACCCCCCTCTTCAGAAGATCGATCCCGGTTGGCTCGATAGAAACAGGATTTCAGGTATTTGTAGTGCCAGGTAGCACTCAATTCACTGCATATACTCTTTATCCAGCATTAGGGGGAGACGGATTTATCCTGTCAGGAACATGGAATTTCCTTCCCTTCAGGAATGAGGTAAAATATTTCATGATCGGAGGATTTGCCCTCGTCTTTTTTGTCTTTATCCTGGTCAACCTCTACACCCTTGATCATGACATTCTCCGAAGACTGAGATGGCTGAAAAAGAACATGCGAGAGATTGAATACGAGAGCAGGTGGTGCAATCTTGACCCGAAAACGCTGATTCTCCCAGGAAATGATGACATTTCAGATGTATCTAAGGTTCTGGCTGATATGGTACAGCGAACCCTTGATGTAACACGGGATCTCTATAGTGCAAAGAAAGATGCTGAATCTGCAAACCAGGCGAAAAGTATCTTTGTTGCAAATATGAGTCACGAGATCAGGACTCCGCTCAATGCTATCATCGGCTTTAGCTCATTGATCGAGAACGAGGTTGAGGATCCCAGGATAACCAGATATGTTCGTTCTATTCATTCGGCCGGAAATAGTCTGCTCTCAATAATTAATGACATATTAGATCTCTCAAAGATAGAAGCCCATAAACTGGAACTCTCTCCCGGCCCGGTTGATCTCGGGCGTCTGTGTGAAGAAGTTGATCTCATTCTGGGAGAACGGGCCCGGGAAAAGGGTCTGGTTTTTACTGTGTCATGTCCTGAAGTCGTTTCCATCGTACATCTTGATGAGATGAGGATCAGACAGGTACTTCTAAATATCGTAGGGAATGCTGTAAAATTCACAGAGAATGGAGTCATCTCGCTCACCCTGTTGGCAGACTGCCAGCCAGATGACTGCATGCTCACCTTTATTGTAGATGATACCGGAATAGGCATACCATTCTCTGATCAGAAAAAAATATTCCAGCCCTTTGAACAGCAGGATCCCTCACTGGTGAAACAATATGGAGGCACTGGCCTTGGGCTTTCCATAAGCAGGAGACTTATCCACATGATGGGCGGTACGATAACACTTGAGAGTGAACAGGGAAAGGGCAGCAGGTTTACCATTCAGCTTGCAGCGAAAAGATCATCAGTACTGGTTGAGAGGACCAGCCCTTATAAAAAACAAAATCTTCCCGTATTTACCACTACAGATATTCTCATTGTTGATGATGTGGAGAACAACCGGATTGTCCTTGCTGATATGCTGAGTCTGCTCGGACTCATCCCCCACATGGCTGATTCAGCTGACGATGCTCTTCGTCAGATTGAGAGAGGATCTTTTACCATGGTTCTAACTGATATCAGGATGCCCGGAATGAGTGGGGACGAACTTTTGAAAGAAATTAAAAGACGACCCTCGATGAAAAATATTCCGGTGATCGCGCTTACGGCACTGACAAATCCTGAAGATGAGTCTGAAATATCAGAGTTTCATGCAATTGTCAGAAAACCAATTAGAATAGATGATATTATTCCCGTGCTCACTCGATTTTTAAGTCTGAAAGAGCCGACTTTAAAGGATGAATACAGCCTGGAGCCCTCTGATATGAAAGAGCAAGTCAGACAAGACCGGGAAGGTATGCATTACCAAATCTCACAGGATGCAGACCAACTCTTTTCTGCCCGGATTGAGAGCATCAGCAGGAAATTCATCCCCCAGGAGGTTATTGCCCTCGCAGAGGAGATCGATGCCTTTGGAAGATCATCTGGAGTTGAAGTGTTTCATATCATTGCCCGGGATCTCAGGGAAGCTGCAGATGAATTTGATCTAAAACAGGTTAAGCGCGTAATACTTAATTTTCATGAGGTGGTGATGCATGATGCCTGATACCAGGAAGGAAATTACCGTTCTTATTGTAGATGACGATGAGAACAACCTGCAACTCAGCGCTAAGGCTGTTTACTCTGCTGGATATCAGGTTATTATGGCACAGGACGGAATGAGTGCCCTGGAAATTACTGATTCAATAATTCCGGATGCCATTCTTCTGGACATCATGATGCCGGGGATTGACGGCCTTGAAGTATGTAAACGTATGAAAGGAAATCCTGCGTTATCTGACATCCCAGTCATCTTTCTGTCGGCTGCTGGTGAAGAGGAGAAGATTGAATTTGGCCTGGCTCATGGTGGGGTGGATTTTGTGGCAAAACCAGTTAGTAACCGGGTACTCCTTGCACGGCTCCGGACGCATATTGAAAGGGGGATACTCCAGCGGTCTCTCCATGAGAAAAATCAGGAATTAGAAACGAGAAATGCTCTTCTTGCAGAACGTGAAGCCTATCTCCAGGCGGTTATTGAAGGATCGCCGGTCCCCCAGTTTGTGCTCAACAGGAACCACCAGGTCCTTTCATGGAATCGGGCGATGGAGGATTACAGCGGAATCGCAAAGAGTGATATCATCGGAACCGATCACCACTGGTCAGTTTTTTATCCTTATCCCCGTCCCTGTCTCTCTGATCTCATCCTTGATGGAACCATTGAACCAGACACATACTATGAAGGAAAAATAAAACGCTCTCCTTTTCTTGATGGAGCCTATCAGGTTGTAGATTACGTTCCGGGAAAGAAAACGAAGGGAGCATGGATCTTTTTTACCGCATCACCTGTCATTGATGCTCAAGGTCAGATCATCGGAGCAGTAGAGACCCTAATCGATCTCTCTGACCAAAAACATGCTGAAGAGTCCTTAAAAGAGGTGGTGCAGAAGTTATACCTCCTGTCAGAAATCACCCGTCACGATATTCTGAACAAAATTACCGCCCTTGTCGGATGTGTTGCCCTTATCGGAGAGCAGATTCCTGAATCAGAACCAAGAGATTATGTTAACCGCACTAAAGATGTCATTGAAGTCATCCGCACTCAGATCGCCTTTACCCGTGATTACCAGGAGATCGGAATTCATTCTCCTGAATGGCAGAATATGAGTGAGATCATCAGCAGAACATCAGATTCTCTAGACATGGGAACTGTATCAATTGATCATCACCTGCAAGGACTGGAGTTATTCGCGGATCCCCTCTTAGAACGGGTATTTTATAATCTTTTTGAAAATTCACTCAGGCATGGGACAGATATCACTACAATTCGCCTATCTGCAAAAATTCAGGAAGATAGCCTGATTGTGGCCTATGAAGATGATG
>DATMXW010000119.1:0-11664 GCA_035561295.1 Methanospirillum sp.
TAATTACACTGAATATTATGTTACATAAGGAGATTTTCGTGTTTATTAATAGTCTCTCCTTTAGTGTTACTACATATCCTATCTAAGGTAATTGTTCCCTCAGTTTAATTCATTTTTTTCCATCGGGTATAATGGGAATGAATACTAACCCATTCGGAATGAAGATCCTTCTTGCTGAATATACGTGCCATCTCGATTCCTGCCTTGCTCAGGAAGGAGCAGCTATGCTCAAAACTCTCCGGGATAGTTTTATCCGGATTGGATGTGAAGTGGTGATGCCTGAATCTGGATCTGATTTTGGAGATGAACTCAGACGTCTGGCTCCAGAATGTGAAAATTCACTGGTTATTGCACCAGATATACTTCTTGCACGATATACAAAAATCATCGAAGACTATTCCCGAAACATCGGATGCAACTCATTTGCAATTGCAATCAGTTCAAATAAACGCCGAACCGGAGAAATACTACGCTCTCATGGAATTGACATTCCTGCAGAAGTACATGTCGGGAGGCGTGTAATAAAGGAGATATCAGGATGCGGCGCGGTAAACATGCGGTATCGTGATGAAGAACCTGGTGAGAAGGAATTTGGTCAGGAGTATATTGAGGGTGAGCATCTATCGGTCAGCATGGTAGGCAACCGGGTTGTCGGGGAAGTATGTTTATATTATACTGGTGAAGAACCCTTAGTTCTTGCTCTCAATAAGCAGCATATCAGAATTGATGAGACCGGTCAGTTCCATTATGATGGAGGGGAGACTCCGGTATTACATCCAAGACAAAAAGAGATCATCAGTATTGCCCAGAAAACTATGACCGTCCTAGGCTGTCAGGGGTATATTGGTGTAGACCTGATCGTGAATACTGACCGGATAGTTGTTGTAGATGTAAACCCTCGTCCAACTGACAGCATAGTGGGAATCGCAGCGTTAATGAAGGAAGAGATAGCAGATATCATTCTCAAAGCTTCGTATGGTACTTCTCCAAATCATGTCCATATCATTGGAAAAGCCATATTCGATAAAAACGGGACGGTGACAGTCATTGATAGGAATTGATATTGGTGGGGCTAACCTGAAAGTTGTTAATGAAGCAGGCACGCATATTCATTATTGTCCACTCTGGGAGCAGGCTCCGATCCGGGATCTGCTCAAACCATACGAAGGGGATCAGAATGCGGCAGTGGTTATGAGTGGAGAACTTGCTGATTGTTTCTCATCAAAGGCAAAAGGGATCTCATTTATTGTATCACAAGTGCGTGAGGTCTTTCCTCATGCTCATTTTTATGGAATAGATGGATTGTTTCATCAGGATGCAGGACCAGAACTTGCAGCTGCGAACTGGCTTGCTATGGCTGATCAGATGAGGACTTTGTATCCCCATGCAGTGCTTGTTGATATGGGGAGCACAACAACCGATATCATACCCCTTGCGGACTTTGATACCATGATTGGACAGACTGATCTCACCCGACTTCAACAGGGATATCTTGTATATTGCGGCCTACTAAGGACTAACGTTGCAACGTTGATACAATCCGCGCAAATAAAAGGAATCCATACACCAGTCAGCTCTGAATATTTTGCAACTACGGCAGATGCATATGTGGCATCAGGCCTTATCAAAGAAAAAAAATATACTGCAGATCCAGCAGATCGGAAAGGTACTGACCGGATCTCATGTATGAGACGCCTTGCCAGAGTGGTATGTGCAGACCTGGATGAGATTGGAGAAGAGGGAGCACTTGATATTGCCCGAATCGTTGTGAACACCCAAAACCTGATGATTTATGAAGCCGTTAGAACGATATCAGAACGTCATCAATCACTATCTATCATTACTTCAGGGATAGGGTCTGCTATTGCAGCAAGATGGCTGCATGGTGTTGATCTTGAAACAACAGATCTGGGTAGGTATGCTGATGCCCTTCCAGCATGGTCGGTTAGGGAAATAGCATTACGAACCCTGATAAAAAATTAAAAGAATGGGCCGTCAGTGCTTCTTATTGATCTGTGCGATCTTCTCAAAATCAATGAACCCATTTTCCGGATCCGTTTTAATCAGTTTGACTGAAACCTTCTGACCGACCCGGAGTCCATGTTCCCCATGCATTACTCTCCCTTCTACCGGAATAGTCAGGAGACGCACATAGGTTCCTTTCTCTGAAGCACCGGTAACATAGGCATCAAAAACCTCTCCTGCTTTATCATGGAGCAGCATGGCAGCAGCAGCCTTATGCATAAACCGTTCAACCTTTTTTGAGCCTTTTTCACGACCTGTGAGCCATTCAGCCTGGTCTTCTAATTCTCTCAGACGGTACGGGCTCTTTTCTCTATCAAGAACGGATTTTAAAAGCCTCTGGATGATCAGATCAACGTATCTCCGGTTGGGCGCTGTTCCATGTGTGTAATCGGTTACTGCTAGAGCAAAGTGACCAATAGGCATCTTTCCGGGAACATAGGCGACATATTCTCCTGAACCCATGAGTTTTACGATTGTCAGTGACAGATCAGGGAACCGACCAGGATCAGCAATCCTGCGCTTTGTTAAAAATTTCCCAAGAGCAATTGAATCAGGCTCGCCAGGTAGTTTTTCGTCATATGATGCAGCAACAAGTCTTATCTCTTCCCAATATTTTGGTGTCCTTACAATCCGCTGTATCATGGGCACTCCGGCAGTTCCCAGATAATCAACCATGGCACCATTAGCGGCTACCATAAACTCTTCTATGATACAACGTGCCATATTCTGGCGCTGAACTATGAGGTCTTTGACAACTTCGTTCTCCATAACAACATGGGCTTCGAGTGTCTCAAGATCAAGGGCTCCCTGATTTCGACGGTATTTTTTTAGATTGAGGGCTGCTTCATTCTGAAGATTGAGTTGTTCTTCAAGACCGGAAACATTTTTGATCGAATCAGGTAGGGGAAGAGCCCCCTCCAGCCATTCACCTACAATTTCATAGATCAGTTTTGCTTTATTGGAAACGATTGCCCGATAGATCTCACCATGACGAACTGTGCCATCAGGAAGAACCGCATATTCGATAATTATTGCCCGCGATTCCTGTCCAGGGAGAAGAGATGTAATTCCTTTGGAGAGCCGGTCAGGGAGCAGGGGGTAAGTAACTATACCGGTATATACTGATGTTCCATTATGCGAAGCATAGCGATCTGCCCTTGATTGTTTTGGAACATAGGTATCCACATCAGCTATTGCAATTTTCACGAGGATCTCACCATCAGATCCACGACTACAATATTCCATCTGATCCAGATCCATTGAATCAGAGTTATCTATTGAGGACCAGAGAAGAGAGCGAAGATCTCTGACATCACTTCTGCTATCAGGGAGGGGTAATACTTTTAAAGAATTTACTTCACGGATGACTGCCTGAGGAAATTCAGGAGTAAATCCGTATTTTATCATTGCTTTACTGGCGATAGCTTTCAGATCGATAGGATGGTGAGCTTTCATGACAGACTGATAGTGATTGGTCTTCAGGGGTTAATAACACTGGTCATATGAAGAGCAGACTCAAGCGACCGTGCAGTACTAAAAAATTATGAAATAAAACTGAATGTGAGTAAAAAAATGAGATTACTTGGTTCCAAGAATCGCTGCCTGTGCTGCTGCCAGACGTGCAATAGGCACACGTGGGCCTGAACAGGATACATATGTCAGACCAATCTCATGACAGAACCGAATTGAGGCAGGATGGCCTCCATGCTCACCACAGATACCAACCTTCATATCTGGACGGGTTATACGGCCCCACTGGACGGCAAGTTCCATAATTCTCCCGACACCTTTGACATCAAGAACCTCGAAAGGATTATCCTGAAGAATATGGCTCAGGTTATACATCGGCAGAAACTTATTTTCTGCATCTTCACGAGAGAATGAGAACGTAGCCTGAGTCAGGTCATTTGTTCCGAATGAGAAGAACTCAGCCTCTTCAGCAAGATTTTCTGCACGCATACAGGCACGTACAACCTCAAGCATAGAACCGAACTTAAATTCCAGTTTTACTTTGTGAACCGATTCTACATCTTTGCGAATCTCTTCAACCCAAATCTTCACCCGGTTCAGTTCCTGCGCAGTACAGACCTGAGGCACCATTATTTCAGGATGTACTTCAATCCCTGCCTTCTGACACTCTGCGGTAGCTTCCAGAATTGCACGAATTTGCATGGCATATATTTCTGGGAAGGTCAATCCAAGCCTGACTCCCCGGTGACCGAGCATTGGATTGATCTCATGCAATGCACGCACTTTCTTAAGGATTGCTTCCTTCTTCTGGATAACCTCGTCTACGAGTTCGGGATCAGTTGGCTTTTGAACGTGTGGCTGCTCATCACGGTGCCGGTACATAAATTCTACAGAATATGAGAGAACCTGCATTCCTCGCAAAATATCCCGTAAATTTCGTAATTGTACTAGTTCGTCGACAAGCTGTTTCTCTGTAGGTAAAAATTCATGAATCGGAGGATCCAGGAGTCGGATGGTGACCGGACGAGGAGACATTACCTTGAATATTCCCTTAAAATCTTCCCTCTGGATCGGAAGGAGTTTTTTAAGTGCAGATTCACGATCAGATTTGCTGTCTGCAACGATCATCTCAACAACAATCGGCAAACGCGCAATATCATTAAACATCCGTTCAGTCCGACACAGACCAATACCCATTGCCCCATATTTTAATGCCTGTTCTGCATCATGGGGGGTATCGGCATTAGCCATAACCATCAGTCGTGCACTCTCATCAGCCCAGGAGAGTAACTCCTCGAGTTCAGGTGAGAACTCAGCCTCTATCATGGGAACCTCACCCAGGTACACAGCACCGGTTGTACCATCGATGGTGATCAACGCGCCCTCACCGAAGATTTGATCTCCAACCACGGCCTGGCGCATATGAACATCAACATGAATTCCTTCAGCACCAGCAACACAAGGTTTTCCCATACCTCGTGCAACCACAGCTGCATGGGATGTCTTCCCACCCCGGCTTGTCAAAATTCCCTGAGATGCAAAGAACCCGTGAATATCTTCGGGTTTGGTCTCTTCCCTGACAAGAATTACTCGTTCTCCGCCTCTGCCCATCTTCTCAGCCCGGTCTGCATCAAAAATTGCAATTCCTGATGCAGCACCTGGAGAAGCAGAAAGACCCATAGCAACAGGTTTTGCAGGAGTACCCGGGTCAAGTCGGGGAAACAAAAGTTGTTCCAGTAGTTCGGGCTGAATTCTCAGTAATGCCTTATGCTTATCAAGAAGACCTTCTTTCACCATCTCAACAGATGTCCTGACAAGTGCAGCGGCATTCATCTTTCCATTCCGAGTCTGCAGGCAGAATAAATTTCCTTTCTCTATAGTAAATTCAAAATCCTGGACTTCCTTGTAGTGTGCCTCAAGTTTATCCCGAAGTTCTAATAACTCCTGATAGATACCAGGCATCTCTTCAGCCATAGCAGCAAGGGGCTTAGGTGTCCGGATACCTGCAACAACATCTTCTCCCTGAGCGTTGGCAAGATATTCTCCAAACATCACATTTTCGCCAGTTCCAGGATCCCGGGTAAATCCAACACCTGTTGCAGAATCGTTACCCATATTTCCAAACACCATGGCAACTACATTTACTGCAGTTCCATTGGCCATTTCCGGGGTTATCTTAAACTCTCGCCGGTAATCCACTGCGCGTTTTCTCATCCAAGAGGCAAATACCGCCTTGATGGCTATCTCAAGTTGGTCATATGGTTCATGAGGGAAAGGTTTGCCAGTATTTCGTTCAACCACTACAAGGAACCGTTCAGAAATTTCGGCAAGAGCTTCAGCGGACAGATCAACATCATGCCTGACACCCGCTTTTAGTTTAACAGCGTCAAATTCAGTATCAAACTCTTCTTCTGGAACACCAAGAGCCACTTTCCCAAAGAGTTGAATAAACCGGCGGTATGCATCATACCCAAATCGTTCATTACCAGTCTGTTCAATCAACCCCTTGAGAGTCTCAGAATTCAAACCCAGATTGAGGATAGTATCCATCATACCCGGCATGGATATTGCAGAACCGGACCTGACTGAAACCAGGAGAGGATTGTTACGTCCTCCAAATGTTCTCCCGCTTTCGCGCTCAACTCCACCCAGCTCAGTATGTACCTGATCAAGTACTCCTTCAGGGAGCTTACATTCAGGATCATCCAGATAAGCCAGGCAGGCTTCGGTGGTAATGACAAAACCGGGCGGAACATTGAGCCCAATCCTTGTCATTTCGCATAGATTTGCTCCCTTACCACCTAAGAGTTTCTTGTTCTTCCCATCGCCTTCAGTGAAGGCATAGACCCATTTCCTGCTCATATTGTCATCCTGTACTAATGTCAGGCACTGCCGTCAGGCTAAGTCGCCTGTTCAGCTGCGCTTTATGAATGGTAAAACGTGAAAGGCTGGAGTTTTTCAAAAAATGAACACAATCCGATATGATATATACCACCATGCGAGATCTAAAATTGACAGGATTAATGCTATTTTTTTGAAAAACCCGTTTCTCTTTGATATCTAACTGATATCAGCAAGTCCTTTTACAACGCTTTCATATATAGCCTCATCATAAGACCATATAAGTCTTTCAATTTTCAAGGTTTGCGTAACCATGCCTTACCCATCCAAGGGCTTCAGGAACATCGATCATGAGGTTTGATCAAGAGAAGGATCTGGTTTCTTGCCCGAATTAACTCCGCAATGCTACATGCATAACATATGGCTCCTGTCGGCTGATGAGGAGGAGTTCCCTCAAAAAATTGTGGTACCATACCAACTCCGTCTGTCAAGAAATAATTCCAGAGGGATCCAATCACCTGCCTGATATGATCCGGATCTTCGCCGTATCTGATCAGCGCATCCACATAAAAGCCGATCTGCCATGGGCAAACCAAATCATCAGCATATATTATTTTTCCTTCAGATCCTTTACAATCTTCATTAGATTCAGGCTCCAGGACCCTGATTCCATAGGGGGTCAGAAGTTTTTTTCTGATAACATCAAGGGCGTGTCTCCCGTCATCAAATGGAATCAGTCCAAAGGCAAGAGCAATGACCTGATTTGACCGAATAGTTCCATCATCAGGGTCTAATAGATCATATAGGCATCCCTTTTCCTCATTCCAGTAGGAAAGAAACTCTAATCGTGCATCAGATGAATGTACGGGAGTTTGTAAATTTAAATATTCAGCCAATTCCAGGGCAAGAATCCAGAGAGCATTTATATCAACTGGTTTTCCCACACGAGGAATGTGAAATGTATCCACCCTGGTTGAACCCTCCTTAACATAGATAAGACTCCCTTCAAGGGTGACTATTCCATTAGAGGGAAAATTGAAGAGAAGACTCTCAATCTCGTCTTTGATTGTTGGAATAAACAGTGACTTTGGAATTTTTTGAATATATTGAAATAATGCCCAGAAAAACCAAAGGACACCATCCGCAGAATCATATTGATCAGAATATCTGGTGGGTATCATCCCACATTTCCATCGATCTAGATACCTTCTAAAGACATCTTCTGCCTCCCTGAATTTATGATGCTCAAGAAGCAAACCGGGAAGACTAAGAAAGGTTTCCTGATCATAAGAGTGATCCAGCCAAGGATGCCCAACCAGAATCTCATCTCCAGATATACACAAACCAGTTGCATGGGTTAGAATATCTTCAGAACCATGTATGCATGCATTAAAGACAAACTCATGGCAGGGTTCAGGAGTGAATTTAATTTCGATACAGGTATCTGTTATTGTTCCCGAAAAAAAACCAGGGGAGAGAAGATCTTCCCTGCATTCATCCCCTTGTTCATCATCTCGCGGATAATAGGCATTTAAATATCTCTGCAGATCACTGGTGAAAGGCAATGAACTCTGTACCCTGCACCCGTTCAGAATGATGTTTCCGTTTTCCTGAGAGACCTCCATAACTGGTTCTTTATTAAGAAGATTGCATGGACGAAGATTCATGAGAGGTCTGATGCTCAATGAAATCGAACCAATTATCTCATATCTGATCAGGAGGCCGTCGTTGAGTATTATTGTCCTTGTAATCCTCCCTCTGGGAAGGCAGAACTCTTGTCTAACCGGGTACACAGTCGTACCGGTGATGTAAGCAAGTCCTTCGCCCAGAAAAGTGTCTCCCCACCAACCAGAAGATAATCGTATTCCATTCATCTCTTCATGGAGGGCGTTGAGTAGTATCATCCCTTTTTGTATGAGGAGACCGTGGTGTCTCCTGTTATTTCCTGCAAATGATGAGAAGGAGGAGAAATTTCTATCTCCCATCAGATATTCACGATCTCCCGCTATTACCGGGTCTCTCAGTTCACGCCCATATCTGATTATTCGGGGTATATAAGAATCATCAGGATAGGAGAATCGTGTCAGGATGTAAGCCCCCTCTAACCATGATAAAAATTACGTTGTGTGACTGTTTCATGGTTCCCCGATACATGATACGACACTGGTTAATTACCATTCCTGGTTATCCTAAATGCCGTGACTTGTTATTCAAATTCTATAAAATCCCTCTATTTACCTATTCATATAAATCATCAAAAATGAAGGATTTCTTCCAGAAACTGGTTAAAATAATTACGAAGCTTCTTTGTATATATAGAGCATCTGATCGGCTATCGAATCCCAGAAAAATCTTCGATCTACCTGATTATATCCTCCACGACCCATGCGAATACGATCATGCTGATTATCCAGGTAATAATTTACTCCCCAGGCTATACCATCCGGTGTGGGCTCAACAACCAGCCCGTTGATTCCATGTTCCACATTTTCAGCAAGACCACCTACCCGTGAGACTACTACTGGCCGGTTTGCACTCCAGGCTTCAAGAAGGACAATCCCAAAAGGTTCATTACGGCTTGGAATAACCACAATATCGCTTGCATGGAGAAGTCGCACATACTCTGAATCACTAATAAATCCAGGAAATATTACAGGCATGCCCTGAGTCCGGGTTAAGAGCCAGTCTCGCATACCGCCGCCTCCTGCCATTATAAACCTGGCGTTCCAGTGATTCTCCACAATTTTTGGGATCGCATCTACCAGAATATCGGGTCCTTTCTGATACACCATTCTCCCGATAAAGACAACCAAAGGAGCGAGAGGATGGATCCCATACTGCTCCTTTATCGATCCCTGATTAATACTGACATCAAATTGTTCTTTCACAACCCCATTCGGAATAACCTTAATTTTATCTGGATCCCCTTTGTAAAGATCAAGTACTTCCTGCCTTAACAGCCAGGATACCGCTGTACACCGTTTAGCAATCTGTCCTGCGTACCATTCTTTAGATGATATCTCATGATATTCCCACCAGTCTCCATGGATTCCACCATTTCTTCCAAACTCAGTTGAATGATAGGTAAAAACTGTAGATCTATCCTGAAGCAGATGAAGAGCCTCTGTAACATGCCAGTCATTAAAATGAATAATGTCGAACTTCGGATCATCATACTGCCTGAATCGTTCAACCAGGCCATACGATAAATTTGAACAATATTCGAGTATATTTGATCCGTATGGACGCCATACATGATATTGAACACCATTCATCTCAAAATCTGAATCACCCCTGGTAAAAAAATGAACTTCATTCTTTTTTGCCAATGACTGGGCCAGATACGTTGCGGCATTAGAGAGTCCTCCCACTCTGTCTGAATATAAATTCTCCCAACAAAAAATGGCTATTTTATAGCGGCCCATAATTCCTTACTCCGGTTTATTGTTGCAATAATGAGGTCCTGCCTGTTCTGAGATTTTTTCAATGCATCTGCGAGTGGCTTATCTTCGATCATATGTAATGCCCATTGCTCAAAATCACCACGCTGATGATGATACTCAATTGAATCAGCCGGCGCTATTGAGAGCATTTCTGAGAACTGGTCAAGATCAAAGGCTACATGTCCGGTATATCCTACCGGGCTTGAGAAGTAAAACGCTTTATCCACAGTAACAGTTCTAAGAGGATACATTGCTGACTTTGCAGGTTCGTCTTTGATACAATGTTCCTCATAATCAGCAAGAATATCCATATAAGAGGTAAATGCCTGGTGTTCAGGCTGGTGACTAAAATACTGGTGAACCTCTCCACAAGAACCATGCTTGCATGACATGTAATAATAATGATCACTTATCTGGAGGTATCTCCAGATCTTTTCATTACAGCAGAATGATTGTGCCCTCTGTACAGCCCTGAATGCATTTTTTTGTTTCCGGTTTTCGATCCATGCAGTAGCATCTTTTTCAGCATCCGCCCATGAGATCGGAAGCGGGAGAGAAAATTCTTCCCGAACGGGATAGGTGAGAAGATCAGAAGGATTTACCATTTCTACTCCCGCATTCCGCATCTCAGGGCCGAGATACCTGAAAAACTCAATAATACCAGTATCTTCCCAAAAATGCTCTCCAATCGTTTCGTAATCAATAAATACTGGTACGAAATCTCCAGGGGTCTGTGAAACCCATTGTGCATAGCGTTCAGCAGTCAGTGGCCACTCATTCCAGTCTCGAGAGGTAAATCTGAAGGCTATATCATCCGAGAGTTTGAAATTACGCATTATCAGGGGAAGAGCCTGACATTGATACAGATAATTGGGACTTCGCCATTTGAGTACATGATCAACACCCTCTGACAGACATGCTTTAAATCCAAGTTCTTTAACAGATGATGCAATCCGATTATCAAGAATAAATTCAGTATTTTCGAAAATGACGGGAGTTATGCCGAATATATCCCGAATCAGATCCCGATGCATAGTAGCTTGTGCCTTAAACTCTTCCATCGACCAGAAAAGACTTGAGATACTATGGTAATATGTCTGACTGATCATCTCAACATTTTTATGCCCGGCAGCCTGAACGAAGAGATCAAGAACATCCGGAGCCCATTTTTCGAGTTGTTCTATCAGCACTCCTGACATCGAAAAGGCACAGGCAAACCCGTCATCAAGCTGATCTAATATTGTGGATGTTGCAGGACTATAGCACTTTTTGCAGACCCTGAGCAAAATTTCCTTATTTGCAGTGTCGAAATATCGCTCAACAATATCCTCATGTTCTTCTCCAGGATGAGGTCGAAAAGTCTTATTCAGTCTAAATGGTTGATGGACCTCAAAGCCGATACAAAACTTCTGCATCATTCATCTTCCTTTGGTATGGATTGATTTATTTCTGAGTCAACGAGAATTAGGTAACCACCCTCAGGAGGGATCCTGGATTGAGGCATGATTGTATTTCATTCCTACGAGCATATATATGTGTCGTAAATGCCGAATATCGGAAAACACCTCCCCCTGTGTATTTTTCATCCAGAAAACATACTATTAAATTGTGCAAATGTGATGGTAATGAATGGACTTCGGACTGACTGAGATAATATATAATCCAGCTCTTATTTTTTTCATTATTCTGACAATTGGAGCATTTCTTGGAAGATTCATCAGAATGTGGAGTTTTTCACTTTTTTCCTGCGCCCTTCTGGGTGCTCTCTTTGTTCTTGTGGGGGTAACTGTGATTCAGATTCAAGGATCAGAAGAAGTATTGCGATATTATATAACTGCCCATTATCGGGTATTTGGTCTTTTAAATTTTACTTTACGAGATATCC
>DATMXW010000120.1:0-12909 GCA_035561295.1 Methanospirillum sp.
AATTATAACTGACAATGATGCGTTGTCACCAGAGTATCCTATGATTGAATTATTCAGATATCTCTTGCTGTTACTCATATTTCTCTCGGTTAGTGGATGTATCGGGCCCGTTTCAGCAATGATTTTTCTTCAGAACGGCTCTGAAATTACCAGAGAAGATCTCAGTGTATTTACCCCTGAAGAGTGGGATGCAGCTCGTACCCCCCTTCCGATTCAGTTCTTCTATAATTCCAATTGTGGTTCCTGTCAGGTAGCGCTGGAATTTTTACGCGGGTTGGAAAAGAAGAACCCGAAAATCTCTATTGCATATCATAACCTGGTCATACAGGATCCGAATCAACAGTTGTATACCCAGTACAAACGTGATTTTAATGCATCTGATGTACCCTACCCGGTTATCTTCCTTGGGGATATTGGCATTTCCGGGAGTAGTGACATCATCGGGCATACTGAATCCCTTGCACGTTCTTATCTGAATTAAAAGAGATAGCATAACGATATTGGATTGCTGATTGTATAGTATACCTAACAATCAATACAAGGCTTTGATCGCGCTAGATTCAGTGCTGAAGATGAGATACATTACATAAGGTTGAATCTTCGGTCTGACGGTATCACGTATCAATCAACGCATCAGCGTTCTGCATCCAGTCTATCAGAGCTTACCTCGCACAAACCAGGAAGATCAGGATCTCCATATGCCCTATACCCAATCTTCGATATACCTATTGCCTATTGCTACAGATGTATCGTTGCAGAGGTCTCTTATGGCTTTCAAAGTGTAGGTAGGATCTGATATGGATATCAGGGAGAAGTCACTGGTTGTTCTCACCGGGATCATGGTCTGTGTTATTGCCATCTGTATCATCCTTTCATTCACCATTTTTTTTGACAGCTACAAAAAGCTTGAATCAGTTCATGTGCATGGGAAAGTTGACCTTGTTCTCAAAAATATCGATATGGAAATTAACGCTCTTGATGCCTTAGTAAAAGACTGGGGTCCGTGGGATGATACTTATGAATTTCTCGGAGGAGAAAATAGCCTTTATATTCAGGATAACCTGATGAAAGAGACCTACGGAAACCTGAACTTGAATTTTATTGTCATTACCAATCGAGAGGGTGAGATCGTATATGGTCAGGGATTTGATCTGGAGCAGGGCACCTTTACTCCTCTTCGTCCTGATCTGATCAAAGAGATATCCGATACCTCATCACCTCTTCGCAGCCTCAATCCTGAAACACGATCATCAGGGTTTCTCAACCTACCCAGTGGTATTGTGATCATCTCGTCATACCCGGTTCTTCGCAGTAATTTTTCAGGTAATCCACGAGGCACCATTATTATGGGGCGATATCTTAAGAATACAAAGATAACCCGTCTGACTCCTGAAACAAACCTCAAAATTTCCATTACCCCTATCGATCTCTCCTTACTCTCTCCCGGTGAGTTCTCTCTCTTTAGTGGAACGGGTGACTCACGGATTCTCACCCGTGCTCCCGATAATCAGGTTGTTGAGGGGGTAGTTCTTCTCAATGATATTTATCAGAGAGAAATGTTCCTGCTTACTGTTCAGGTTCCGCGTGATATCTATAATCAGGGAATGAGCACCATTCTTCTCTTCATCTACCTTCAGCTAACGGTTTTACTGATACTTGGTATTGTTATAATCTGGTTGCTGGATTCACAGGTGCTCATGAGGATACAGAATATTAACCATGATATTGCGGTGATCACCGATGAGGAAAGTCGTACCAGCAGAATCACCAATGCGGGTAATGATGAGATCTCTCGTCTGATTGATGCAATGAATCGGATGCTTGATCAGATCGAACACAATCATACCTCCCTTGCTGAGAGCGAAAAGCGATTCAGAGAATTAGCTGAACAATTCCCTGGAATCATGCTGGAAGTGAACCTCCAGGGTTGTCCAAAATTTATAAACTGTGCTGCATATGCAATATTTGGATACCTTCCAGGAGAAATGGAGCAGATAACGAATATATCTGAACTTTTTGCCCCCAAAGAGCGATCAAGGTTACATAACTTTGGTACCCTGATACTGGGAGAGGAATATCTGGGTGGTATTGAATTCTCAGCCATGAAGAAAGATGGGACTCTGTTTCCCGTACTGGTATATGCAGCACCGGTAATCTCTGGTGATCAGATCACCGGATTTCGGATATTTGCCGGGGACATCAGTGAACTAAAAAGACTGCAGGAGATTCAGGCACTTGCGATGAGGAGAATTGAGGAAAACATCCATCAAATGGCGGTTCTGAACGATCAGATACGAAATCCTCTGGCGATAATTCAAATCCTCTGTGATACTGGCGAATTCCCCCATATTATTGAGATTCAGAACCAACTACAGATAATAACTGATCTGGTCCTGACGATAGACCAGGGATGGGTTGAGTCGTTGAAGGTGAGAAAATTCCTGAAAAATCAATTTGATATTATTCTAACCAATGAACCTGAAGAGTCAAAGTCTGGAAATCAGGGGATGAAATAAATTATTGTCTAACTTGAAGCAGAGCAATCGATGTCATAAGAGGATTGTTCAGGACCATTACCAAGGCTGATACCCAGACATCATGTGGATTGCCTGTATCGTAGTTATCATAATAGATCCAGTCAATAGTATAAGCAAACCAGGTTATTCACATGCATACAGCCTGATGAATAAATCTGACTCTCGTGTATAACACATTTGGAGATCTCATGTATCAGGTACAGGAAGACCCAATCGATCTTTCACAGGTATTCGCCGATATAGGGCCTGAGACTGGAGCCGTTCTAATTTTCGCAGGAACAGTTCGGGCAGACGGAATGGATGTTCTGAGGCTTGAGACCGACAAAGAGGAGGCCGGGATTGAGATTGGTCGTATCATTAGCGAGGCTGAATCGCAGTGGGATCTCACCAGGGTTCAGGTTATTCATCGTCACGGTCCCCTGAAAGTGGGTGAGGTAATCGTGCTCATCACGGTCTGCTCAGGTCATCGAGACGCTGCCTACGCAGCTTCCCGGTACATTATTGATGAGTTGAAGGTCAGGGTTCCTATCTGGAAGGCAGAACTCTTTGGAGAGACTGTCCGCTGGGTTCCAGGTGCCGGAGAATAATCCGGTCGAAGGACCTGGATCTGATGAGTTGCTGATTCGAATTTCAACAACAGATGGTTTAGGTTCTCCTGGAGGATATTGCTAATATTATGGATATTATCCGGAGTAAAATCAGTTCACGCTGCACCGATGGATCAATTGTGAACGAGTATACCCTGGATACGCACGTGCCTCAAGGGTTTGTAGATCACCTTACCGGTTTTGGAACTGTCACCCAGAAAAAACTGGCAGGATCAAATTTGTACACCTTTGAGAATGCAGGTGAGAGGTGGATCTCTATGAAAGGGATGACTAATGATACCATCATCTATGCCACCTATGTGAAAACAGATTCAAACCGGGCCCGTGATTATTTGATAGCACTCTTCAGTTCATACGTTGATGACGGGAAGAAGGTATAGAAAAAAATCAGTTCTGGTCGGTGTATTCTGACCTTCTGACTTATTCTTTTTTAATTTTGATATGAAGTGAGGAATCAAGACAGGTCTCAGATTCCCAGGGATCATGGATAACAGTTACCGTTACCCTGGTTACCCAGCTGATGAGATTGAGACGGTTCTCTACCTGATTTACCAGGTATTTGAGGAGTGGGCAAGACTCAGTATTCAGAGCCATCTCAACATCAACGTCCTCGCCGGTTATCACTACCGATTTTATCAGACCGATATCAACCACATTATGCCCTATCTCTGGATCGATGACCTGCTTCAAAGCAGACCAGATTTCAGCCTCGCGGTCTGATATCGGGGTAACGGGGGCCCTCTGACTGATACATACCAGATCCTGCTGAAGTTTTCCGATCTGCTCTTCAAGAGCACTTTGTCGTTCAAGAAGTCTGCTGATTACCCTGAGTGTTGGATCAGGCATCGCATTATCCCTGATATCATCCTGCGTTGTACGTCTCTCAAGACCGGCAATTCTCCCTGGTACTCCGACAACGGTTGCACCTGGCGGAACATCCCTTACCACTACTGCACCTGCTCCGATCTTTGCATATTCACCAACAATCACCGGGCCGAGGACTGATGCTCCGGATCCAATTACCACCCCTGTTCCCAGGGTAGGATGTCGTTTCCCCTTGGTCAGGGTTGTCCCCCCCAGGACCACTCCCATATAGAGCAGGACATCATCCCCTACCTCAGCAGTTTCTCCAATCACCACCCCCATCCCATGATCGATTACTACCCGTCGTCCAATTACTGCACCTGGATGGATCTCTATCCCTGATATGAATCTTGCAAGATGAGAAAGGAGCCGGGCGAAGAATCGATGGCCACCAAGCCAGCAATGATGGCTGATCCGGTGAATGGCAAGGGCATGAAGACCTGGATAGCAGAGAAATATTTCTAGCCTGCTTCTTGCTGCGGGATCCTTTTCAAGGATGGTCCTGATATCTTCCCTGACCAGACTGCCGATCATTTTTGCAGATCTCCAGATCGATACATTGAGGGGTACCGTTCCATGCTACCGGGAAAGCCTGTGAGCACGTTTGTGCCACAATTCTGACGGATTAGCAGAGTATTTTTGATGGTGCTGGTGAGGTTGGTATACATTCGTGCCATAATGGTCGCTTCCGGGTAAGAACTCCTGATATTGAGAGAACTGATCTACTGTCGCATCACAATCGTGATGTCGACTCTATCGTTACTCTGCCTGAATGATAATGATTTCTCAAGCGGTAATGTTCGGATTCCACAATCAGGATGAGTGGAGTACAGATGATTGGTGTATGAGAAAAAAAAGAAGCTGGTTTATACCAGGTTAAAGATTGGGTGCTTCTCTGCTTTCACATCGCCACCGAGCTCACGGAGAGTCTCTGCGAGCACGATGTCAGTGAATGCCATTGCGGTTGCAGTTGCTTCACAGTTCTCGATTGGACCGAACATGATAAGGTCAGCACCAAGAGTTGCTGCCATGATATTGCAGCCGATGTCTGCGGATGACCAGGCAGCCTGGCGTATACCCTCAACACCACCGAAGTGGTGGTGGCCCATCTGCTCGAGCAGAACGCCTGCGTCTTTGTATCGGTCAAGGATGCCGCTCTTTCTCCAGCGCTTGAGCCAGGTCCAGGAGACGGTCATGTTGTGGTATGCACCACCGGTTGGCAGACCGTGAATTGCCTTGCAAGCAAGGATCTCACGGAATGAGCCACCGGAACCAAGACCGAGGGGGGTTGCTGCTGTGTCAAGGATTGGCCGCTTGATACCGCACTCTTCTGCGATTGCAAGCATGGATTTTTCCTGACCTGCGACACCACCCTCGTTCAGAACCTTCTCACGTCCGCGGACACTGGGGTCACCGGGGTTGAAGGCGAGAACGATTGCTGCATCGACATCGGACTTCTTGATAGCCTCGATGTTTTCTGGTCCGATTGAACCGTTAATAGAGTTGTAGACAGCTCGGTCTGCAACACCTGCTTCGGTTACGTACTTACAGGCGTGAGCAAGTGCTGATGGATCTGATGAGTCCATCAGGAATGGGAACTGGTCATCAATATTGCAGAACCAGTCGATGTATGACTCGAATGCTGCTCCAAATTCACCAATGATCTGACAGAAGTACCAGCTTCCGGTAGCATCATATAACTCGACACATCGGTTCCAGAGTGCCTCGGCTTTCGCCTTGTCAATCTTTCCAGTGTGTTCGTCGAGCACGGTCTCGTGCTTGTTGTAGAATATCGATGCACCAAGTGCACGTGGGTACTCTCCAGGCTGTCCTCCGAGCTTGTAGCCGTTGAAGTCAAGGACCGTCTGTTCCTTCTCAAACATGAACATCTAACATCACCTCTTATTTTGCGATTATTTCAAGCAGTTTTGGCAGTAATTCTGTCACAATGACATATGTCATCAGACCTGCAACGATACCGTACAGGATACCGATATCACGTCCGACCTTTCGGCCGACACGCTGGGATACTTCTCCATTAACGAACTCGAGTTTTGTCTCGATTGCATCGAGCTTGGCCTCGATCTCAAGGAACTGTGGGTTGGCTGTTGCAGATACTGCGCCCCCGCCGCCTCCTTCTTCCTTGATCTCGACAACCATTGGTCCGCCTGGAAATACCCCGGGGTCCCGTGCTTTGAGCTCGTTGAGTTTCGCGGAGATTACGCCGATATCCTCAGCCTCCATGATGTCAACGATCTCAACCTGTTCCTGGAACCGCTTGATATTTTCTGCAGAGAGGTTCTCGATGAACGGGATTGCCCCTTTGGATCCGACGATCTTACCGCCGGCAATACCACCCTGGTGTAGGGCGATAAGGCTCTGGCCAGAAAGGTGACCCTTAACCTCAGTACCACAGGTGAGTACGAACCTGATGTTCGGGTTTGAGATGACATTTGCAATGACCTTCTCAAGTCCGAGGTTCTCTGTCTTACAGGATCCGGCGATTGCTGCTCCTGCATCACAGATTGCCTGTTCATCAAGGTGTGAACCCATTGTGACTACAGCAACCGGGCTTTTTACATCGCCAGTGTGAAAGTCACCCTGAACGATCGGCCAGCCTGATGCTGCGTCTCCCTTATCAGCCATTACACCACCCCCAGAAGGACTGGAACTACCATCAACAGTGCAACTCCAAGGCCGATTGCAAACCCGATGATACCTGAATCCATGATACCTGATTCGAGTTTGTTTGTTCGTGCAAGGATCTGCCCTTTGTACTTAATGTTAGAGACCATGCCTTCGATAGCGGCCATTCTGACCGGGCCTGACTTCTTATCTTCGTCTGCCATTTATGCCACCCCGTGTCCCATAAGGAGGAGTCCGATGATCACAAACGAGACGACGAGACCGATCATGAGGCCTTCGACTTTACCGCCGTAGACACCGGCTGCAAACCGGTCCTGGTACCCGATGTCGGTAACCAGCATCTGAATGGTCTTCATCCGGGCGTGAATGAGAGCGACTTCGGCTGACATTGGACGGACTTCTGCTCCTTCCACATCGCCGCTTGCGCCACTCTCGTCCTTGATCTCAACGATCATTGCCTCGGCGTCAAATGCACCTGGATCCTTTGCCTTGAGTTCACTGAGTTTTGCTGATATGGCACCGATATCTTCTGCTTCCATGATATCGACCATCTCGACCTGCTCCTGGAACCGTTTGATGTTCTCAGCAGAGAGGTTCTCAATGAACGGAATTGCTCCTTTGGATCCGACAATCTTACCGCCGGTAATGCCGCCCTGGTGCAGTGCAATCAGGCTTTGGCCTGAAAGGTGTCCCTTGACTTCAGTACCGCAGGTGAGTACGTATCTGATGTTCGGGTTAGAGATGATGTTTGCAATAACCTTCTCAAGCCCAAGGTTCTCTGTCTTACAGGATCCGGCAATTGCCGCTCCTGCTTTGCAGATTGCCTCTTCATCAAGGTGTGAACCCATGGTCACGACTGCAACCGGGCTCTGGGGGTCTCCGGTGTGGAAGTCACCCTGAACTATCGGCCAGCCACTGGCCGGTGATTTCTTGTTTGCCATCTATATCACCTCATTTCATTAAGGCCAGTACGATGACACCTGCCAGCAGGAGACCGACGGCAAGCCCGTACCACATTGCTGTGATTGCACCGGCGTACACGAGGGACTTCTCACGGTTCGGGAACGACTCAAGGAAGCTACCTTCTCCGGAGAGCATGCCTATGATGTCATCTGCAGTCTTGTCAAGTTTGTCGACCTGTGCGATGATGGGTGCCAGAGATTCTCCCTGCTGGGAGACAAATCCTGCGAATACGTCACAACCGAGTCCAAACTCTGGGAGTACCGGAATCCAGGTCATTACTGGTCACCTCCGACCTCAAGGATCGGCTTTGAGTCGAGCCATGCATAGGCATCACGCTTTGAGAGTTCAATGTATTGTGTGTAACAGTAGAACCATGCAACAAGCGAGATGATGAGGCTCACGGTGCCTGCGAGAGGCCCGATAAAGACTAATGACATCACGGCAACGACGATCATGGAGAGGAACCCGCACGAGAGAGCGAGCATAAGGGTTCGATCCTGTGATTCGTTCGGGCCGAGACAGGCATTGAACGGGTGCTGCAGAGCAAGTGCTCCCAGGAAGAAGATCACGGCAAGGGCGGCACCGCCGATGAGTGAGTTTCCATACATGGGGACTGCAGTTACAAGGAACTGCTGTGCTCCTCCTGCTGCGGCTCCGGCACTCTCAACTGAGAGGGACATGCTTCCGATGACCATCTCTTTGAAGGTGAATGAACCGGTGCACATTGCGGCAAATCCGAGCATCGTCATTGCACCGACGACAGCCAGTTCCATCAGGGACATGATCATCACGGGGATGTTCATGTTAATGATGTTGTTTGCCGTGTATCCAATGACTGCTCCGAGAATTGCGGCCAGAATGACCGTTACAATCGGAGAGGCCATGCCGAACTTAGTGCCGACGATCATAGCGATAGCGCCGGAACCGAATGCGATCATACCTGCAGAGGGGACACCGGTACCAAGACCGTAACTGCAAAGGTGTTTGATCGTGTCAGAACCCCACCAGAGTGCGGCAACGGCTGCGATGCCTCCAAAGAAGGAGAAGACCGCGATACCGGTGAGCACGTTAAGGTAGGTGAGGTACGTGCCTACAACAGATACGATAAGACCATAGGTCAGCAGCGTGTTGTGAGGCATTTTTCCTGCAGATGCTTCCATTTTTGCTGTCATGTTATCCTCCTCACATCCCGATGTTCACGACAAGCAGCAGTGAGATAAAACCACAGAATGCTGATGCAACGGCACAGCCGATGACTGCACGGGGAACACGCTTGAACTTGGGGTCATGCGGTCCTTCGATGGTACCGGTGATGTTATATGCTGCAAGTACTGCGTTGACCAGGAAGAACCCGATTGCAAAGATCCCGGCGAGCGAGATTGCGAGGGGCTGAATTGCGTCTCCCTGAGCCTGCAGTATGGTTGCAAGGCCGGTGTGGTAGGCATCGAGGAGCTCGATGTATATCAGGGTTCCACCAAGACCAGCGATTGTTCCACCGATAACACCCCCAACGAAGGAGATGAATGGCAGACCATGACCTTCGGTACCCTGGGACTTATACTCAGGGAAGGTGTCGCCAGTGATTGGGTCTTTTGCGATCTTACCGGATGCTGCCGGAATACCCATCGCAAAGACGTAGGTTGCATTCACCATCAGACAGGTGATTGCCATCATCAGGCCACCGCCGACTGCTCCGCCGACGATAGAGATAATGAAGTCACCAGTTGCTTCGTATGCCCATGCACCGCCAAAGAGACCGGCAAGACCGGCACCGGCTGCAAGCATGGCCACACCGGTTGCAATACCGGGCGCCTGTCCCATTGCTGCTGGTGCTCCACCAACAGGGACAAAGTGAACGCCGAATCCGATTAATGCGCCACCTATGATGATCCCAATGAGTGGGAAGACCAGAGACATGCCAAGAACGGCTGTTGCACCGAGTGAGACAAGGATGATAACGACACCGACGGCTGCTCCCGTCATATTGATACCGTCACCACCAGCTGCTTTTCCTCCGAGTGCACTCATGATGATGCCTCCTCAGGCTCTGTGTAGGGTCCGTAGTTCTTGCGTCCCCATACTTCGATCCAGCGGTCGATGAAGGTAAAGACCAGGATCAGGATGATACCGGCGATGATTGCGCCCCATCCGGCGAGCATCTTCTCAAAGAGGACGGTACGCCAGAGTTCAAGGAATACAATCAGGCCAAAACAGATTCCTGACGCAGGTCCGGCAAACTTGGTGGTGAACCAGCCGTTGTCAAGTGAGGACCGCTGTCCTGCTTCTGCGTACCGGATGATGTTACCGGATGCAGAGATTGGAACACCGGCACCGAACTTCTGGTTCTGGTACTGGCGTTCCTTCCCATAGAATGGGTTACCTGATGCTGAACCCGCGGCACCGAGCGCTATTCCCCAGATAAGTCCGAGGAGCGGAAGTGCGAACGGGTGGTGCAGCGCTGCCGACATCAGGTAACACATTGCTGTGGTACAGAATATCGCGACAAACGCATGAGCCATGGTCACCGAAGTCAATGACTTGATGATATCAATATAAACCGGTTGCTTAAACTTGGCCAGACTTGCAGTACGACCAAGGTATCCTGAAGTACAGTAGATACCCTGAACAAAGACCGCAACTATAGAACCAAGAATAATAGCAAGAGCCGGGTTGTAGTTCAACTGGAGAAAAGCCCAGGCAACTCCAGCCCCGATTGCGCACCACAGACCGTATGCTGGTGGTTCGCCCGAGACTGCCTTGTTGAATATCCGGTGGATATATCCCATCTGCGGAGCGAGCTGAACCTGTGAGTTCGGGTCACCCTGTGATCCGATGTCAGATTCAGTATCTTCCGCAGCACCGGCAACTGTGGCAAGAGCTCCAGCCAATGCAGTAATACCAATGCCTAATACAATCTCTTCCATGTAAACCTATCTCCTGCGTAGCTAAGATCAGACACAAGAGTACTCACTATGCAATACCACACACATAGAGCGTTACAATCCCGTTGTGGTAATTGATTAGTTGGTCAGTATTTAGTTAAAGGTTTCGAAATTATTCCGGGTTATAAAGGGGGACGGTCTTTTTTTTAAAAAATATGGCCAAATTGAGGATATCGGATCCAAGAATTTTGAGTTAGTGCAATTTCCCTTGTGTTTCGTTCAACTCTTCTTGTGCATGGTTTGGCAGCACTCCTTGATATTAGGGGAATTGATCACTCAAATTTGCGCAATTTATTTATAGTAAAACCGAGCGCAGCCTGATTTTATCATCCTTCAGAAGAATTATCATGCGTGCATTAACTGAAGAGGATCGGCAATTGCGCGTTCGTTTATCGACGATCGTCGGAATACCTTCAAATTGCTCATCGAGAATTTCTTTGATGGAAAGTGTTAACCTGACACATGAGTCTGGTATGTATCAGACAGTTTCAAACCCCTACTCTGGCTGTTTAGAGGTTAATCTCACCACTCAAATTTCCCAGTTCTCCCCTGGGTGACCGCTATCGCAATGCGGATAATAATACAGAGAATAATCTGGACTTACATTACCTGAGATCCATCTGGTCGATTATCTATCTCCGAATTTCAAATTACTTTGATTTTAGGTGCAGAGAAATGCTAACAACAATCTCCTGCATTGGACCCCGATGTCCGGATCAGATCCGAAACCGTTACTCTTCTTATGAGTCCGCTCGGAAGAGTCTGGGTACCTGAAGAGACACTCGAATCATATACAGTTATCACGGTAATGGTCCGGCGTTCTCTAGTTCCAACATGCAGAACTGATGCATCCTCGAGAGACATTTGGGCTCTCCTCAAATGAATCAGTCAGAGCAGTCCTTTTGATGGCTGATGGAGCGGTGAAAACAATGGAAAAACCTGATATCACGGGATCAGGTGATGAAACTTGTTCCAGCAAAGCCTCTTGGGGATTATGAAGATGAAATCAGAGAGATGTATACCTCGTCTCGTACTGAAATGTTTGGAAAACACATTTTCTAATGTAGTGTACCTTCCTTGCTTGAGCGTATAGTATGGGAAGATCATGATGAGTAGGGATTACATAATTCATTCTGTGATCCGGGTATTCAGATCTGCCATTATATTCTCTAACGGCTCTCCGCAGGAACAATTACTACTGGTGATACCACCGGTAGACGTCCTCAAAGTTTGTTATGATCGTCTGAGATCCCTGCATGCCAACCGGACCGATGAATAAGGCAGGGACAAATAGTTTTTCACGGTGGAATGCAGTTTGAAATTCGATAAACCGATCTTTCTCTTCTGTACCATTTGATACACTGATAATCTCGATCTCGGTATCAGGATGCTCGACGAGGTATGTTTTTAGAAATTCATGAGCCTGAGTACATGATATACATTCGGGATCGAAAAAAAATACCGGTGTATCGTTGGTTTCATATGGTTTCGAGCCATTTGTCAGTTCATAGAGCTCATCTGCCGAACGATCAAATCCATCGTCTGAAAAGATCGTGGCGCTGACTGGAAAGACTGAAAAAACCATTCCCATGAATAGGAGAAATGCACCCATTCTGAGCAACTCATGCCGTGATTTCATGTTCATAAGATGTATCAATGTATGGTGAAACAAATTTTTAAGGACTCTTTTTTACATTGTATTCGGTCAGTATGACAGTATCTGAATAAGGCAGTCATCATCAGGCAATCTGGTCCTTTATCTCAAACTCTGGAATAGATAAGCATCTATTCCCCACTCTGGTCCCAGACCTGCCTTGAGCCCCCCTGAACAAGAAGATCACCTTGAGCGGTATCGAATCCTGGTCAGAGCAACTGGATGGATAAATATTCCCCGTTAGAATGACAAATTTCGGTCATTCTGAACTAATTTGTCTTATTCTTTCGTATTTCATGCATGGCAACACAGCTGTCACTATGGCAGGTTGTGTCGCACCTCTTCTGGTGAAGATTGTCACGTTTCTCTGCCCATCGTATCAAGGGGACTATTGCCTCACAAAGTTGTTTTCCATCTTCAGTCAGGGAGTATTCAACTCTTGGGGGGGTCTCAGAAAATGATTGGCGACTGATCAGGCCTTCTTTCTGAAGTTCCTTTAAAATATCAGAAAGAGTCTTGGGACTGATACCTCCAAGTGTGGTCATTATTTCATTGAATCGAATCTTCCCATGATGCCCGATGATAGAAATGATGAGGACTGCCCATTTTTTTGCTATGGTATTGATTATTCCTTCAAGTGGACACAGGCAAATGAGCCCGCTATTGCTTTCCATAGTCACTATACTACTATAAAC
>DATMXW010000121.1:0-4172 GCA_035561295.1 Methanospirillum sp.
TACCTATTGTAGATAAGGAGTGTATGTATGAAAAAATTTAATTTGTTTGGAATAGTCGGAATTGTTCTTCTCCTGATTGCGGCACAATTCGGATGTGTTTCAGCAGCAGACACCAACCAGACAGAACTTATGATTTTTGCAGCTGCTTCCCTTACCGGAGTGATAGGGGATCTCGATCCAATATTTGAAGCTGCTCATCCAGGTGTGCAGGTCACAGAAAACTTTGACAGTTCAGCAACTCTTGAAACACAGATTAAAGAGGGAGCAGCTACCGATCTTTTCCTGCCAGCAAGCACTAAAAACATGGACAACCTGGTAAAAGAGAATGTAATCGGAAAAGACACCGTAACCCCGTATGCAACCAACAAGCTCGCTATCATCGTTCCGGTTGATAATCCTGCAAAGATCACCGGCCTTGCAGACCTTGCAAAATCTGGTGTAAAGATTGTCAGTGAAACAGCAGAAGTTCCGGTTCGTAAGTACACCGAACAGATGCTGAACAAAACGGTCAATGATACCGCATATGGACAGGCATTCGTTGATGGATTCAAGGCTAACATCGTGTCAGAAGAGACCAATGTTGCCGGTGCCACCACCAAAGTTGCTCTTGGAGAAGCAGATGCAGGAATCACGTACTACTCTGACGTCACCAAGGAGCTCGGTGCAAAGATAAAAATCATCGACATTCCAGAGAACCTTAATGTGGTAGCATCCTACAATGCAGGTATCCTGACAGAATCCAAGCAATCTGAACTTGCAAAAGAGTTTATCAGCCTGCTTACTTCTGAAGAAGGGAAAACCGCACTGAAAGACTACAAATTCAGTCCAGCATAAGGCTTTGTGAATTCAGACCGGAATCACTGAATATGGGGGTACCAATAGTGCCATCCTATACTCTGGCCTGATAATTCAGTATCTCTTTTTTCATCCTGTTTTATTGCTTATTAGATCAAAATTTGAATATCCAGGGTATGTTTTCTCCAAAGAAACTACATCTCTGAGCTCAGTCCGGGTGAGGTATCGTATGAAATTGGAAAGAATTTATTCTGGAAAGAGAAAAAAACAGATTGCTCTTGTCCTATTTAGCCTGATAATAATCATAACCATACTCTTCTTCACCCTGCCCTTACTCTCACTCCTCATCCGGATAACACCGGCTGAATTTATCTCGTCAATTCTTGAACCTGATGTTCAAAATGCAATAATACTCTCGCTTATTACCGCAGGCGCATCGACGGTGATTATTGTCCTGTTTGGAACACCCCTGGCGTACCTGAATGCACGAGTACCCTATCGTGGCAGGGATCTTGTTGAAACATTATTAGATCTTCCAATAGTACTCCCCCCATCAGTAGCCGGACTCGCATTACTGGTTCTTTTTGGGAGGCGTGGTCTTATCGGTGCATATCTGAACAGTGTGGGAATAACCATTATCTTCACGTTATTAGCGGTGATTCTTGCCCAGGTCTTTGTCGCCGGACCCCTCTATATCAGGCAGGCGAAGACTGCCTTTGCCATGGTGGATCAGGTATATGAATCGGCCTCACGAACTCTTGGTGCGTCTCCTCTGACTACCTTTATCAGAGTAACTATTCCCCTTGCATGGACTGGTCTTGTTTCCGGAGTGATATTGGGTTTTGCCCGGGCGATTGGCGAGTTTGGAGCAACCATAATGGTTGCCGGAAATTTACCGGGAAAAACTCAGACAATGCCCCTCGCGATCTATGGACTGATGCAGAGTGACCTGACGGCATCAATTGCCCTTTCTTTGGTTCTTATTGGAATTTCCTGTATCATTCTTATTACCATACGGATCCTGGCCAGGAGGTCAGCCTGATGCTCATTGCCAATCTTCAAAAAAAACTCAGAGATTATGAGATGGAGATCGATTTCACTGTAAAGCCAGGTGAGGTTCTCGTTCTTCTCGGTGAAAATGGATCAGGAAAGTCAACGATTCTCAATCTTCTGGCAGGGCTGCTCACCCCTGATAGAGGAGAGATAACCCTCAACGAACGTCTGATATGGAGTAGTAAGGAAGAGATCTATTGTCCCCCGGAGGAACGAAATATCGGGTATGTCTTTCAGAATTATGCACTTTTTCCCCACATGTCTGTGTATGATAACATCGCATATGGCCTTAAAATGCGTAAAATCTCAAAAGATTTGATATCAGAGCAGATTCAAAAGACCCTCGATGATTTTGGTATTGCTCATGTCAGGGATGAACGGGTAACGAATCTTTCCGGAGGGCAACGGCAACGGGTAGCGCTTGCCAGGGCACTCATCATTCAGCCGCATCTCCTTCTGCTTGATGAACCACTTACCGCCCTGGATCAGGCGTCCCGAGACAGGATACGGCTCGAACTTCGTGACCAACTGGTTGCGAGCAGTAAACCCTCAATTCTGGTTACTCATTCTATGAAAGATGCCCAGATCATTGGCGATACGGTTATAATACTCCAGCAAGGAAAAATTTTATGGACCGGCAAACCCAACGACCTGGAGTCAGTAAGCCGAGCACCAAATCTATCACATCTCAAGTGCGAATGTCTGGAATACCTTGATTTTGGAGGAATTGCAATAGACTAATATTCCCTGATTATCAGGCCGGAATATACACAACATAGAGAGGTTATTCATGGTGTTGGCCTGTACTTCATATCATTACCAGGTCATCACTTCAACCCGGTCACCCTCACGATATCCTTCACTCCCTGCAGGAACCCTTACAATTCCATCACTCTGGGATAGCATATGTATCAGTCCAGCTTTCCCAAACACCGGGGATGCATACTCATCAGTGATGCTTACTCTGATGTACCGATCGCTATCTCTTCCTGCACAGAGATGATCAGTGAGTACTACCTGTTTTCGATAGATACGCTGACTAGGAGATCCTTTCATGGCCTGTATTAGATGAATGACCACCAGGGTCAGAACCATAAATGTTGCTGAGGGATGTCCAGGAAGCCCGATCACCAGAACAGTCCCGATCTTCCCTATTGTTGTTCGTTTATCAGGAGCAAATGAGATCCCCTCAGTATACACCTTTCCCAGAGTATGAATCACCTGGGCAGTAATATCGTGCTGATCGCGGGCACTCCCCCCACTGACGATAATGGCATCGCACTCTAAGGATGCTTCCCTTAATAGAGAAGTAAGGACCTCAGCGTCGTCCCTGACGATGCCATATCTCACCGGTATGGCACCCTGACGCTTGCAAAAAGCAGAGATTAGATATGAATTCACCTCTCTGACTTCACCTGATTTCGGGATTGATTCTGAAGGAACAAGTTCCCGGCCTGTTGAGATAATTCCGATGACTGGTTTTTTCAAAACCTTTACCCTGACCTTGCCTATGGACGCCAGAACACCAATATCCTGAGGTCTCACTTCCCATCCAGCAGGATAAACAGCTTCATTTTTCTTAAAATCTTCATCCTTTTGTAAAACATTTGAGTAGGGTGCAAGAGGATGTGTTATCCGCACCTGGTCTCCCTCAACAGTACAGACTTCTGAGTTGACTACGACATCTCCCCCTTCAGGAAGTTTTCCCCCAGTCTGAATCGCAATGGCCTGGCCATGATGAATCCTCTCTGATTCAGAGACTCCTCTGTGGACAATGCCAATAAGGGTCAAATAACAGGGATTAGACTCAGATGCATCTGCGATGTCTGAAGCGATGATAGCATACCCACTCATCGTAGAACGATCAAATCCAGGGAGATCAGTCGGAGCATGAATGGTTTCGCTTAATATTCGACCATCGGCCTCATCGACAGATATTGTTTCAGTTCCCGTCTTATGGGCAATCGTCCGGACTATCTGGATTGCCTCTTCAAGGGGAACATTACTTTGCTCCTGAAGAGAAGAGCCCGGAATACCTGCTCCAATTCTTGCAATCAAGGGAGGATCAACCTTGGGAATTTCCCTCAGTTGTTCTATCGTCAATGGAATGGGCATATATGATAGTAATCGTTGGTTTCGGGAGTACATATACACTCAAATGGAGGAGTCCGATTAACAAAGATACTTATAGAATTCAATAAGTTCACCACAATGGATTAACCAGATGTTTCTCCTGAAGGGATTTCCCGAAATTCAATATTCTGGAATTGATTCATTATCATGATAGAGAATTCTTGCGACTTGGTGATACGCGATCATACATG